>CP043987.1 GCA_015134695.1 Candidatus Stammera capleta
ATATTGTAACATATATAATAAATATACATATGTATATTTATTATATATGTTACAATATACATAAATATCTTATGAAAACAAATATACATATACTAATAAAAAAACTTGTAAAAAAAGTAAAAAATATAGAAAAAAAAAATATTAAACAAATAGAAAAAAATAAATTATATAAAAAAATTGCAATAGAATATAAAAAAAAAATTAAAAAAAAAAAATTATCTGTAAATACTTATATAACATATATATCTAGATCAAGAAAACAATTTACTAAAATTAAACATCATAATTTAAATAAAAATATAAATATATTAAAAAATAAATTTCCAGCTTTTAAAAAAAAAATAGATAATATTGGTAAAATAAAAAATACAAAATTAATAAATTATAATTTTATAAAATTAAAAAAAAAATTAGGATTAATTGATTTACTAATTAATAATATTAATAATATTAAAATACAAAATAATAATATTAAAATTATAAAAAAAACTATAAATATTTTACCAAAATGAAAAAAAGAATTAAAAAATATAATAAAACAAAAATGATATACATCACATAAAAATATAATAAATAAAATAGAACAAGGTAAAAAACTTAATAAAAGAATAAAAAAAATAAAAATATACCATGAAATATTATCATATTTAAAAATAGAAAAAAGAAAATTAAATATTTCAAAAAAAAGATCAAAAATTAAATTAAAAATAAAAAAAAGCAATACTTTAAATATAAACTATAAAAAATATATACAAAAAATAAATAATATAATAAAAAAAAAAAATAAATTAAATAATATTAAAGATATATCATCATTATGTTTTTGTTTATCTGCTATATCTGGTAGAAGAATGATAGAAATAATTAAAACAGGTAAATTTAAAAAAACAAAAGAAGAAAATAAAATTATATTTTCTGGTCAAGTAAAAACAATAAATAAAAAAAAATATACAATATATTTATTACTTTATAATTCAACTTTCTTTATAAAAAAAATAAAAAAATTAAGAAAATCAAAATTAATAAAAAATATATTTAAAAAAATAAAAAAAAAAAAAAAAAATATATATCTATAAATTATCAAATAAGTAATTATTTATCTAATCCATTTAACAATTGAGTTAAATCATTTTTTAATGATAAAAAAAGATCATATAAAGATAGCAGATCTATATATATTAGAATAGCTTTCGAAAAATGATTTAAAAAAGATAAAAAATGAAAAAAATATGATGAAGATATGTTTTTTTATAAAATATTAGGACATAGCAATATAAATAATCAAATATACTATAAACAATTTAAATTAATTGATTTTGATAAAAAATGAAAACCAAAAAATAAAAATTTATATAGATGAAAAAAATTATCTAAATTAGATAATAAATTATTTAATATAATTAAAAGAAAAAAGGCATATAGAATACATGAAATAACAAAAAAAATTTTATTAAAAAATAACGATCAAATTATAAATAACTATATTTTAAGAAAATATGGATTTAATACAAAATTAATACAAAGATATTTAATATATATATCAAAATATATAAATCAAAAAAAAATAAATGGAAAATATAAAATTATACCAAATAAAATTATAGAATAAAAAATATACTAAAATGAATTATTTAATATATTTTTATTAAATAATTCATTTTTAGTAAATATATAATATACAAATAATCAAAAAAAAATTATTTATATACTATTATAAAGGAACAACATTAGTAGCTGATGGCCCTTTTGCACCATCAGTAATCTCAAATTCAACAGATTGACCTTCAGATAAAGTTTTAAAACCACTACTTTGAATAGCAGAAAAATGTACAAAAACATCTTTATCACTATTTTCTGGTGTAATAAAACCAAAACCTTTAGATTCATTAAACCATTTTACACTACCTTTTACTCTTGTAGACATTAATATTACCTTTTAAAATAAAATATAATATAATAAATATTATCATAATTTAAAACAAATTTATATATTATTTAAATAAAAACAATAATAATAAATACTATTTAAATATAAAATTATAATGAGCTATAATAATAGCTAAAGCATCAGTTGTATTTAAATTAAGTTTTTTATTTATATTAAATTTATTACATATAAATTTATTTAAATTAATTTTATTAATATTACCATTATTTATAACATATTTTCTTATTTGTTTAACTGAATATTCAAAAATAGACATTTTATAATTTAAACCTAAAGATATTATAGAACCACACAATTGACTAAGTTTAATTAAAGTATTTATATTTTTATAAAAAAAATTTTTTTCTATAACTAAACAATTAGGTTTATAATATAAAAATATTTTATTAATCTTTTTATATATATAAAACAATCTATTATAAAAAATATCTTTATTATTATTAATACACCCACCAGTTAAATAACATAAATTATTATTAATAACATCCATTATTCCATATCCTGTATTATAAGAACCTATATCAATACCAATAATTCTATTCACTATATAACCTATATAATAAAATAAATATTAATCTGGAGCTCCAGTTAATAAACATAATCCTGAATTAGTTTTAGGAAAAGCTATAACATCCTTAATACTTTTAAAATTACCTAATAACATCAATATTCTATCTAAACCTAAAGCAATACCTAAATGTGGAGGAGTTCCATATTTTAAAGAATTAATAAAAAAATCATACTTATTTTTTATATTTAATATATTAAATATTTCTTTTTGTATATTAAAGTCAT
Organism: Candidatus Stammera capleta; assembly: GCA_015134695.1. Lineage (GTDB taxonomy): Bacteria > Pseudomonadota > Gammaproteobacteria > Enterobacterales > Enterobacteriaceae > Stammera > Stammera capleta_I. The sequence goes on from CP043987.1 coordinate 2,744, forward strand.
GTATTCTTTGTGAACCACTACCTAATTCATACCCGTTAATTACTAAATCATAAGAATTAGCTAATAAATTAGTATAATCTTTAATATTTTTTAACTCCTCAAAATTTATATTTAATGGCATAGTAAAAGGATGATGATAACTATTCAATTTAGAATATTTATCTATATAAAACATAGGAAAATTTTTTATTCAAATAGGATAAAATTTTTTCTTTTTAAATAATTTAAAAAAATTACAAAAAAAATCTCTTATTTCTGTAAATAAAATAATATTATTATATTTCTTTATTAAAAAAATAATTATAAAACTATTTATAAAAATTTTATTTTTTAATAACATTTCATTTATTAAAGAATTATCAATATCTAAATTTCCATAAATTTTATAAAAATATTTATTTTTTTCAATAGAAATAAAATGTATACATAAATATTTATTTATTTTTTTTTTTTTAAAAAAAATAAAAATTTTATTTATATTTATAATATTAATTATATTTTTAATTAATAATACTTTAATATCTTTATAATTATTTTTATATTTAATAAAATAATTTTTAAATAAAAATTTATACAAATTATAATTAAATTTAACAGGATTACGTAAATCAGGTTTATCTGTGCCATAAATAATTAATGAATCAGAATAACTAATTTTTTTAAAAGGAATATTTAAATTATAATCATTAAATTTTAATCATATTTTATAAATTAAAATTTCAATTATTTTACTTAAATTTTTAAAATTACAAAAAGATAACTCAATATCTATTTGAGTAAATTCTTGTTGTCTATCAGATCTTAAATTTTCATCTCTAAAACATTTTACTATTTGATAATATTTATCTATACCTGATATCATTAATAATTGCTTAAATATTTGAGGAGATTGAGATAAAGAATAAAACTTATTTTTATATAATCTACTTTTTACTATAAAACTATTTGCACCTTCTAAAAAAGATTTTGATAAAAATGGAGTTTCAATTTCAAAAAAATTTCTTTTATAAAAAAAATAATTTATAAAAAATTTTAATTTTGATCTTAATATTAAAATAAATGACATTTCTTTTCTTCTTAAATCTAAATAACGATATTTTAAAGTAATATTTTCTTTATTTTTAATAGATAAATTTAAAGGTAAAGGAAAAGAATAATTAAATATTTTAATATTAAAAGCAACTAACTCTAAATTATTTAAAATATTTTTTTTTTTTTTAATTATTCCTATTACTTTTATACAAGATTCATTAGTTAACAATAAAATATCATTTCAATTTAATACATTTTTTTTCTTACATATTATTTGAAATAATCCAGTTATATCTCTTAAATTAATAAAAATTATTTTTTTAAAAATTCTAATACTACTTATTCAACCACATAATTTTACTTTTTTATCAATATAATTATTATTTAATTTATTACAATAAATACGCATATTTTTTAAAAATTATATAAAATTTAAATTAATATATATATAAATTTAATAATATATTATATTATATAATATATAAATTTAAATAATTTTACATAAATATGAATATAAAAAAAAAAATAAATAATAAAATAAAAAAAATTTTAAAATTATTTAATATAAATAAAAAATATAATTATAATATAAAAAATAACGATAAATTCAGTGATTATCAAATTTATGGAATAATAAATATAGCAAAAAAAGAAAATATAAATATTTCAAAAATAAATAATAAAATTAAAGAAAAATTTAAAATAGATAATTTTTTTAAAAATATTAATATAATAAAACCCGGTATAATTAATATAAATATTAAAAAAAAAAAAATTGAAAATATTATTAATAAATATTCTAAATTAAAAAATTTTGGAATAAAATCTAAAAAAAAACATAAAATTATTATAGATTATTCCTCCCCTAATATTTCAAAAGAAATGCATATAGGACATTTAAGATCAACAATATTAGGTGATAGTATTTGTAATATAGCAAAATTTTTAGGACATAAAGTAATTAAAATGAACCATATAGGAGACTGAGGAATAAATATAAGTTCAATAATCACATTTATAATAGAAAAAAAAATTAATATAGAAAAATATTCAATAAAAAAATTAGAAAATATATATAAAAAATCACAAAAATTATTTAATATAAATAAAATATTTAAAAATAAAACAGAATTAAATTTAATTAAATTACAAAATAATTTTAATATTAAAATATTAAATATATGAAAAAAAATAACTAAATTAACAATAAAAGAAAATCAAAAAATATATAATAAATTAAATATTAAATTAAATAATAAAAATATTTATGGAGAAAGTTATTATAAAAATAAATTAAATATAATAGTTAAAGATTTAATAAAAAAAAAAATAGCAACTATAGATAAAAAAACTATTATAGTAAATAATAATAAAAATAATCATACATTAATAATAAAAAAAAATAATGGTAGATTTTTATATAGTACTATAGACATAGCATCTATAAAATATAGATATGAAAAATTTAAAATTAATAAAATTATATATTTTACTGATATAAGACAAAAAGAATATATGAAAAATATATTTAATATTGTTAAAAAAGCTAAATATATACCAAAATCAATAAAACTAATACATTTTTATTTTGGAATAATATTAAATAAATTTAATAAACCATATAAAACAAGAAAGGGAAATAATATTAAATTAAAAAAAATTATTAAAAAAACTATAAAATTTTCTAAAAAAAAAATAAAATTTAAATATAAAAATAACTATAATAAACAACAAATAAATAGAATATCAAATAAAATAGCTATTTCTGCAATAAAATATATGGATTTATCAAAAAAAAGAACTAAAAATTATATTTTTAATTATAGTAAAATACTATCTTTAAAAGAAAATACTGGTCCTTATATACAATATTCTTATATAAGAATAATATCTTTACTAAAAAAAAATAATACTAATATTAGTAAATCTATAAAAAAAAATATTTTTTTTATAACTAATAAATTAGAAGATAAAATAACTAAAAAAATAATTCTTTTAGAAGAAATAATAAAAAAATCATATAAAAATGGAGATACACATTATATTTGCTGTTATATATATAATATATGTATATATTTTTCTAAGTTATATGAATCTGAAAATATAACAAATTTAAAAAATAAAAAATATAAAAATAGCAAATTAAAACTAATAGCTATTATAGGTAAAATAATTAAAATATGTTTATATTTACTTGGTATACCAATATTAAAAAAAATGTAATAATTTAAATAATTTTTTGAGCTTCAGTAAATCTAAAAATATTATTATAATCTTTATAATTTTTTATATTAAAATATCCTTTAATTGATAAATAATAATTTATTAAATTAATTTGTGTAAAACAATGTTCTATAATTAAATAACCATAATTTAATAAATATCTATAAGAATTAAATATTATATATTTAATTTCATTTAATCCGTTATTTTTAGAATATAATGATAAATAAGATTCAAATCTTAAATCTTCTTTTATATTATTAGAATATTTATTAATATATGGTGGATTACTTATAATTATATTAAATTTTTTATTTTCAATTTTTGAAAACCAATTACTATAAATAAAATTTATATTAAATATTTTTTTTATTTTACAATTATATTTAGATAATTCTAAACAAATAACATTAAAATCAATACCTAAAATATTAATATATGGAAAAAATTTAGCAATTGAAATAGATATTGCTCCACAACCTATTCCTAATTCAAGTATATTATTAAAATTATTTATTTTTATTAAATATAAACAATGTTCTACCATTATTTCAGTATCTTTTCTTGGTATAAATACATCATAATATATTTTATATGAAAAATTTAAAAAATAACATTTATTAGTTAAATAACTTATTGGAACACCTCTTAACCTTTGTATTAATAAATAATATAAAATATTTAATTCATTATTATTAAATATGTAATTTAAATTAGAAATTATTCAAATATAACTTTTTTTTAAAACATAACTTAAAATAATATAATATTCTTTATTTATATTAATATTATTATAAATATATAATTTTATATTAACTAATAAACTTAAAATATCCATAATTTAATTTTTATAAAATTTTATTAAATGATCAATTAATAAATTTAAATTACCATTTAAAACATCACTCAAAGAATGTATACTAAAATTAATTCTATGATCAGTAATTCTATTTTGAATATAATTATAAGTACGATTTCTATCGTTTCTTAATCCTGTACCTAATAATTTTTTTTTAATATTATATTCTTTTTCATGTTTCTTTTGCAAAATTAAATTATTTATTCTAGCTTTTAAAACTTGTAAAGCTCTAGATTTATTTTTATGCTGAGATCTTTCTTGTTGACATTCTACTACTATACCAGTAGGTATATGAGTTAATCTAACAGCAGAATCTGTAGTATTAACATGTTGTCCTCCAGCACCAGAAGATCTAAATGTATCTATTTTAATATCTTCAAAATTAACATTAATTGAATTATTATCTTTTATATCTGGTATAACTGCTACTAAACATGTAGATGTATGAACTCGACCTTGTGATTCAGTTATAGGTACACGTTGAACTCTATGACCTCCTGATTCATATTTTAATTTTTTATAAACATTTTTACCAATAATCTTACATAATATTTCTTTATATCCATTTAAAATAGATCCATTAATATTAATTAATTCTACTTTTCATTTCATTAATTCTGAATATTTAACATACATTTTAAATAGATCTAATACAAATAATGAAGCTTCATTTCCTCCTACACCAGCATGTATTTCTAAATAAACATTTAAATTATCTTTTTTATCATTATTTAATAAATTTATTTTATTTTTAAATTTACTAAAATAATAATTAACTAATTTGTTTAATTTTTTTATTTCATCTAAAACTAAAGATTTTAATTCATTATCATTAATTAATAATTTTACATTTTTTAATTCATTAAAATATTTTATATAATTATCATAATAATTTTTTATTTTATATAATTTTTTATATTTACTTAGTAAAAATAAATATTTTTTATTATTAAAATTAATATTTTTTAATAAATTATTAATTTTATTAATTTTTTCATTTATTATATCTATATTATAAATAGTATTTTTTTTCATATATATATATATATATATATTATCAAAAAAAAAAAAATATTAATAATATATTTATATAAAATATATAAATATATAATATAATTTAATTATATATATATTTATAAAAAAAATAAATATGAATATTAAAATAATAATAGCGATAGGAAATTATAAAAATAATCTATTTTTTACAAGACATAATGTAGGAATATGATTAATTAATAAAATTATTAATAAAAAATTTTTTAAAAATATTAAATTTGGTAATTTATATTATAAAAAAATAAATAAAAAAAAAATATATATATATGCTCCTAAAACATATATTAATAACGTAGGAATATATATACATAATATATGTAAAAAATTAAATATAAAAAAAAAAGAAATATTAATTATAAATGATGATATTAATTTAATTCCAGGAAGAATAAAAATAAAATATAAAATTAATATTAAAAATACACACAATGGAATTAAAAACATATTAAAATATTTTAATAATGATTATTTTTATCAATTAAAAATAGGAATAGGTAAACCTAAAAAAAAAAAATTAAATAAATTTGTTTTATCAATACCAAAAAACAAAGAAATTATAAATATATGTAAATCTATAAATAAATCTATAAAATATATAAAATTATGGATAAAAAAAAATAATTTTATAAATATACAAAATATATTAAATACATATAAAATTAAATAATAAAAAATGAAAAAAATTAGTGAAATATGTAATATAATAAAAAAATATATTAAATTACCCAGAGATATAATAATAAAAAAAAAAAATAAAATTAATATAATAGGAAGAATAATTTCTAAAAGAAATATGGGTAATATAATATTTATAAATATACAAGATATAAAAGGTAATATACAAATATTAATAAATAAAAAAATTACAGAAAAAAAAATAATAAAATATATAAAAATAGGAAATATTATATATATAAAAGGAATATTATTTAAAACTAATACTAAAGAATTAACAATAAAATCAATTAAAATAAAAATAATAAAAAAAATAAATAAATATTTACCAGATAAATTCCATAAATTAAAAAATAAAGAAACTAAATTTAGAAAAAGATATTTAGATATAATAATTAACAAAAAAACAAAAAAAACTTTTTTAAAAAGAATTAAAATTATTAATTTAATAAGAAAATATTTAAATAAAAATAATTTTTTAGAAGTAGAAACACCAATGTTACACAATATACCTGGTGGAGCAATAGCAAAACCATTTATTACATATCATAATAAATTAAATAAAAACATGTATTTAAGAATAGCGCCTGAATTATATTTAAAAAGATTACTTATTTCAGGATTTAATAAAATATTTGAATTAAATAGAAATTTTAGAAATGAAGGTATATCTTTAAAACATAATCCTGAATTTACTATGATAGAAATATATAAAACTTATTCATCATATAAATATATGATGTCATTAATAGAAAAAATAATATTTTATATATTAATCAATATATATAAAAAAAATAATATTATTTTTAATAAAAAAAAAATAAATTTTAATTCTCCATACAAAATATTAACATTAAAACAATCTATATTAAAATATTCAAAATTATTTAGTAAAATTAATGATTTAGATAATAAAAAAAAAATAAAAAATATAGCAAAAAAATTAAAAATAAATTTTGATAAAAAAATATCTATTAATAAAATAATTTATAAAATATTTGAAATTACTACAGAAAAAAAATTAATACAACCTACTTTTATAACAGAATTTCCTATAGATATATCTCCTTTAGCTAAAAAAAATAATTTAAATAAAAATATTGCTGATAGATTTGAATTATATATATGTGGTTATGAAATAGCTAATGGTTTTACAGAACTTAATGATTATAAAATACAAAAAAAAATATTTAAAAAACAATTAAATAAAAAAAATAAATTTTTTTACGACAAAGAATATATAGAAGCATTAAAATATGGTCTACCTCCATCTTCTGGAATAGGAATAGGTATAGATAGATTAATAATGATATTAACTGATAATAAATCTATTAAAGATGTAATCTTATTTCCTACATTAAAATAATTATATAATATTTTTTATTTTTTTTCTAAAAAAAGATTTATTAAAATAAATTTTAACAGAAATATTGTTATAATTTATTAAATTACACTTATTTATATTAAAAAATTGAAATTTAAAATATCTACTATATAAAGTAGGTAAAAAAATATTTTTATTATCTCAAATAAAATTATTAATATTATTTAATTCTTTTAATATATATTTAATATCTTTATTTGATAAAACAGATAAAAAAAAATTACCTATTATTTTATTTTTAAATGAAATATTTCTATTTCCTATAATAGGAACTCATAAAATTTTTTTAATTTTTTTAAAAAAAATACTATTATAATTAATTAATTTAAAAAAATTACTTAATTTAAATGACATTAAAAAAATATCATTATTTATATTTCCAAATAAATCTAAAGAAATAGTTTTAATTTCTATATTTAATGATAAAATATCACAATAATTAATATTATTTAATTTATTTAAAAGATAAAACTCTATAATTTTTCCAATTAAACCTTTATCTTTAATATAATTATTTTTTAATTTATAATTAATATTATTTAATAAAAATTTTACGTTAAATCCATAAATACTTTTTAATAAATAAAATATCTTTTTTTTAATTTTAATATAACTATACATAAAATTAATTAATTATATAACATATTATATTTTTTTTTAAATAATAAATTAAAATTTTAATAAAAAAATAAATCATATGAAAATAAAATGTGGAATAATAGGACTACCTAATGTAGGAAAATCTACTTTATTTAATTTAATTACAAATAGTAATGTAAAAAATAAAAATTTTCCTTTTTGTACAATTAAATCAAATTATAAAAATATAAAAATTAATAATATTAAAATATTTAATATAGCTAAAATAACAAAAAGTAAAAATATAACTTTACCAAAAATAGAGTATATAGATATAGCAGGAATAATTAAAGGAGCATCTAAAGGATTAGGTTTAGGAAATAAATTTTTAGAAAATATAAAAAAAACAAATATATTAATTCATGTTATAAGAATATTTGAAAATATTGAAATTATAAATATAAATAAAAAATTTAATCCAATAAATGAAATAAATATAATTAATAAAGAATTAAAAAATTATGATATTAATATATTAAATAAAAATATAAAAAAAAAAAATAATAAATATGATAAAAAAATAATTAATAATTATATAAATAATTTAAAAAAAAAAATATTTATAAAATATAATTTTAAAGAAAAAAAATATTTAAAAATATTTAATTTATTAACATTAAAAAAAAAAATATATTTATTGAATATAAATGATAAAAAAAAAAAATATTTAATAATTAAAAAAATTATAAAATATTTAAATAAAATAGAAAAAAAACCAAAAATAATATTATTAGATATAAAAAAATATAGAAATAAAAATAATATAGAAATTATTAAAAATAATATTTTAAATAAAATAATTAAATTATTAAATATAATAATATTTTATACAACTAATAAAAAAGAAACTAAAGCTTGAATAATAAAAAAAAATAATAATAAAATTATTGAAGCTGCAAAAAAAATACATAGTGATTTTTATTTTAGATTTATAAAATCTGAAATTATAAATTATAAAAAATTTATTAAATATAAAGGATGAAATAAATCTAAAAAAAAAGGAAAAGTTAAAATAAAAGGAAAAAAATATAAAATAAAAAATAATGATATAATTAATATTATTATTAATAAATTTAAAAAAAATAAATAATTTTTTATATATTTTAATAAAAAAACATAAAAATAATAAAACTAATTTAAATAATTTATATATAAATTATTATATATAAAAAAATAAAAATACTATTAATTAATTTTAAATCAATATATTTAAATAATAAATAAAAATTATTAATAATATTTATTATATAAATATTTAATAAAAAACTAATTTAAAAAATATTATTTAAATAATATATATATATATATTTAAAATATTATTTTTATAAATTATTATAAAAATATTTAATTTAAATTTAAATAAATATTTTAAAAAAATAAATATATAATTATTTTTTTAAAAAAATTTTTTTTTATTAAAATAAAAATAATAATATAATCAAAAAAAAAAAAAAAAAAAAAATAAATAAATATTAATATATATATAAATAATATGAAAAAAATAAATAATATACAAATAGAAAAAGAATTAAAAAAATCATATCTAAATTATGCTATGTCAGTAATTATAGGAAGAGCTTTACCAAATGTTAAAGATGGTCTTAAACCAGTACATAGACGTATATTATTTGCAATGTATATTTTAAAAAATTATTATAATAAACCATATAAAAAATCTGCAAGAATAGTAGGAGATGTTATAGGTAAATATCATCCACATGGAGATAATGCAGTATATGATTCAATAGTAAGAATGGCACAAAATTTTTCTTTAAGATATCCATTAATTGATGGACAAGGAAATTTTGGATCTATAGATGGAGATCCTGCAGCAGCTATGAGATATACAGAAATTAGAATGTCTAAAATTTCAGAACAATTTTTAAAAGATATAGAAAAAAATACAGTAAATTTTTCAAATAATTATGATGAAACTAAAAAAATACCTGATATTTTACCAACTAAAATACCTAATATATTAATAAATGGATCTACTGGAATTGCAGTAGGAATGGCAACAAATATACCTCCTCATAATATAAAAGAAATTATAAATGCACTTTTGAAATATTTAAATAATAAAAATATTAGTACTAAATCACTTATGAAATATATTAAAGGACCTGATTTTCCTACAGGAGGTATAATAGAAAATTATAAACAAATATATAAAGCTTATAAAACAGGAAAAGGAACAATTAAAATAGTATCTAAAATTAAATTAAAAAAAAATATTAAAAATAATAAAAAATATATTATAATTTATGAAATACCATATCAAATAAATAAAACAAAAATAATAGAAAAAATTATTGAATTAATAAAAAATAAAACAATAGACGGTATAAATAATATTAGAGATGAATCTAATAAAAATGGAATTAGAATAGTAATTGAAATAAAAAAAAATTTTAAAAGAAAATTAATAATTAATAAATTATTATATTTAACTAATTTAAAAATATCTTATGGAATAAATATTATAGCACTTTATAATGGAAAACCTAAAATATTAAATCTTAAAAAAATATTTAAAATTTTTATAAATCATAGAAAAAATATTATTAAAAAAAAAACAATATTTAAATTAAAATATTATATAAAAAAAAATCATATTAATAAAGGATTAATAATAACATTATTAAATATTAATAAAATTTTAAAAATAATAAAAAAATCTAAAAATATTAATGATATAAAAAAAAAAATTAAAAATATAACATGAAATACTAAAAATAATTTAAATTTTAAAAATATAAAAAATAACAATTATAAATTAACTGAAAAACAAATAAATTCTATATTAAAATTAAGTTTAATTAAATTAAATAAAATAGAACAAAAAAAAATTAATAAAAAATACAATAAATATAAAAATAAAATATTAAAATTAAAAAAAATATTAATTAATAAAAATATATTAAAAAATATTATAAAAAAAGAATTAATAAATATAAAAAATAAATTTGGAGATAAAAGAATAACTAAAATAAACAAAATAGAAAAAAAAATAAAAATAAAAGATTTAATTAAAAAAGAAAAAATTATTATTATAATAAATAAATTAAATTATATTGGTTATCAAAAAATTTCAAAATATGAATTACAACATAAAGGTGGAAAAGGTAAAAATATAAATAAAATAAAAAATAATAATATAAAATGTATTTTAATAACTAATACACATAAAAAAACTTTACTTTTTTCTAATATAGGAAAATTTTATGAAATTAATAATTATGAATTATCATATATTAAAAAAAATAATTTAGGTAAACCAGTAATAAATTATTTAAAATTAAAAAATAAAGAAAAAATAATATTTTTATTAAAAAAAAAAAAAGAAAATAAATTTAATTATTTAATTTTAATTACAAAAAATGGAATTATTAAAAAAATAAAAACAAGTAAATTAAATATAAAAAACAATAATGGATTAAATATAATAAAATTAAAAAAAAATGATGAAATTATAAGCGCAAATTATATAAAAAAAAAACAAGAAATAATGATTTTTACTAAATTTGGAAAAGCAATAAGATTTTTAGAAAAAAATGTTAGAAATATGAATAGAAATTCTTTAGGAGTAAAAGCAATAAATTTAAATAAAAATGATAAAATCATTTCTTTACTAAAAATAAAAAATAATAAAATTAATAATAAAAAAATAATAATGATTACAAAAAATGGATATGGAAAAAAAACATTATTAAATGAATTTAGTGTAAAATCAAGAGCTACAAAAGGAATCAAATCTATTAAAATTAATACTAAAAATAATTATTTAATAAAAGTTATTAAAATATATAAAAATAATGAAATTATAATTATTACAAACAAAGGTAATATAATAAGAATTAATTCAAATGAAATAAATACACTAAAAAGAAATACACAAGGAGTAATCTTAATTAGATTAAATACTAATAATAATAAAAATAATGAAAAAGTAGTAGATTTACAAAAAATATATTAAATTAAATTATAATTTATGTATAGAAATACTTTTATCTTTATTATTAAATATAGATCCTGAAATTATAATTATAATATCACCTATCTTAGCATATCCAAGAGAAATAGAAAGTTTTTTACCAATTAAATAAAAATCATCTATAGAATTTATAGAATTAACAATAACAGGAATTACTCCTCTAACTAAAGACAATTGTTTATATACATAATAATTTGTAGTTAAAGATAATATTAATGATTTAGGAAAATATTTTCTAAGATATTTTGATGATTTACCAGTTCTAGTAAAAACTAATATCAATGAAGAATTTAATTCTTTAGATATATCTACAGCACTTTTATATAAAATTTTATTATTATTTACATTTAAATTATTTTTATTAAAATAATTATTATTTATATAATTATCAGTTTTATTTATAAAATTATCAGTTTTTTCACAAATTTTACACATTATTTTAACTGCTTCGATAGGATATTTTCCTTTTGCACTTTCTCCAGATAACATTACAGCATCTGTTCCATCTAAAATAGCATTTGCAACATCACCTGCTTCAGCTCTAGTAGGTCTAGGATTTAATAACATTGATTCTAACATTTGAGTAGCAGTAATAACTATTTTATTATAATAATTACATTTTTTAATTATCATTTTTTGAACAAAAATAACTTTTTCTATAGGAATTTCAACTCCTAAATCTCCTCTAGCTACCATAATTCCATCAGAAACATCTAATATTTTATTAAAATTTTTTAATCCTTCTTTATTTTCTATTTTTGAAATTATTTTTATATTTTTACCATTATTTTTATCTAAAAATTTTCTAATATTCAAAACATCTGATCTTCTTCTAATAAAAGAAGCAGCAATAAAAGTGATATCATTATTACATGCAAATATAAGATCTTTTTTATCTTTAGAAGATAATATTGGAAGATCCAATTTTACTCCTGGAATATTTATACCCTTATTTTCTCCTAAAAAACCACTATTATTTACTTTACAAATTATTTTATCTATTTCTTTTTTAATAACTTTCATACTTATTAATCCATCATCAACTAATATAATGTCATTAATATTTAAATCATTAATAAAATTTTTATAAGAAACAGATACAATCTTATTATTACCTAAAAAATTTTTATTATAAATAAAACAAAATATTTGTCCTTTATTTAAATAAATTTCTTTTGAATTACTTAATTTTAAAGTACGAATTTCTGGCCCTTTAGTATCCAAAATTAAAGATACATCTTTTCCAGATATATTTTTAGCTAAATTTATTTTTTCTATATATCTTTTATGAATAATATGATTTCCATGAGAAAAATTTAATCTAATTGCATTTACACCAAAATTCAATAAATCAATTAATATTTTAATTTTATTTATACTAGGCCCCATAGTACAAATTATTTTAGTTTTTTTCATATATAAATTTTCACTTATTAAAAATTTAATAAATTATATAAAAAATATACGTTCTAGTGGATTCGAACCACTGACTTCCATTACGTCAAAATGGTACTCTACCTCTGAGTTAAGAACGTAAATAATAATAAATATTTTATTATAAAATACAATATAATAATAATATATTATATATTAATTATTATAAATAATATAAAAAAAAATTAAAAAAAATGAAAAAAAATATTCTTAAAGAATTAAAATATAGAAAATTAATTGTACAAATTTCAAATAAAAAAAAAATAAAAAAATATTTAAAAAAAAAAAATATATCTATTTATTGTGGTTTTGATCCTACATATAAAAGTTTACATATAGGACATTTAATACCCTTATTAACTTTAAAAAGATTTGTAAAATATAATTATAAAGTATTTGTTTTAATAGGAAAATTTACAAGTAAAATAGGAGACCCAAGTTTTCAAAAAAACAAAAGAAAAAAAAATAAAAATTTAAATTTTAGTAATAAAATAATTAATCAAATAAAAAATATATTAGGAAAAAAAATTAATATTATAAAAAATAGTAAATGATATAATAATATGAAATTAAGTTTTTTTTTAAATAAAATAGGTAATAATTTTATTGTAAATAAAATATTAAATAAAGAAGCAATAAAAATAAGAAATTTAAATAATAAAAAAGGTATAAATTTTAAAGAACTAAGTTATCCACTACTACAAAGTTATGATTTTTTATATCTTTATAAAAAAAAAAATACTATTATTCAAATAGGAGGATCAGATCAATGAGGAAATATAACGTCAGGAATTAATTTAATTAAAAAAAAATTAAAAAAAAGATCATTTGGAATAACATTACCTTTAATAACAAAAAAAAATGGAATTAAACATAGTAAATCATTTTCTAATACTATTTGATTAGATAAAAATAAAACTTCAATATATGAATTTTATCAATTTTGATTAAATATACCAGATAATAAAGTTATAATATATTTAAAACAATTAACATGAATAAATATTAAAAGAATAGAATATTTAAATAAAAATATTAATATAAATAAAATTAAAAAAATTTTAGCAAATAAAATTACTGAAATAGTATATAATAAAAAATATATAAAAGATATAAATTTAGCAATAAATATATTTTTTAAAAAAAAAAATATAAATAAAAAAAAATTAACAAAATTATATAAAAAAAGTATACCAAAAATAAATATTATAAATAAAATAAAAAAATTAAAAAAAATATTAATATTATTAAATATAGTAAATAATAAATCACAAGTACATAATTTAATAAAAAGTTTATCTATTAAAATTAATTTTAATATAATAAAAAATACAGAATATAAAATAAAAAGTAAAGATAAATTATTTAATAAATTTACTATATTACAAAAAGGTAAAAAAAAATTTTTTTTAATAAAATGAATATAATTACATTAATAAATTTCTATAGAAATATCTTTATTTAAAATTAAATTAAAATTTTTATTTAATAATAAAGATAAATCATTAATCATATTTATATTACCACATAACATAAAATGATTATTTTTATTAATTTTTTTTTTTTTTATTTTTTGAATTATTTTATATAAAATAATATCTGATACCCTTCCTTTATATAAAAAGAAGGGTAAATTAATTTTATTTTTTTCTTTACTTAAAACAATTATAAAAGTTAAAAAATTATTATATATATTTAATAATTTATATATTTTATTAATATAAATAAAATCATTTATATATTTTAATCCATAAATTAAATATATATGTTTAAATTTATTTTTTAATAAAAAAATATTATTTTGTAAAATACATATAAAAGGACTTATACCAGTATTAGTACATATCATTCATATATACTTCTTTTTTTTTTTAATTATATTATATAAAGTAAAATTACCATATGAAATATTAGATATATATATTCTATTTCCTATATTTAAATTATATAGTATATTACTAAAATAACCTTTGTTTATTTTATATATATAAAATTCTAATATTTTAGAATTGAATAAATTAACAAAAGAATAATATCTATATATATATTCATTATTTAATAATAATGCTAATTTAGTAAATTGACCAGGAATAAATTTTATTATATTATTTTTAAGATAAATAGTAAATAAATTATTATTTCATCTAAAAATATTTATTATTTTATTTTTTAATCATTTAAAACAAATCATAAATATTTATTATTTTAAATAATTAAAATTTAATAATTTACCATATAAACAAGATTTATATAAATATTCTTCTATACGTAATAATCTATTATATTTACATGTTCTTTCAGATCTACTAACAGATCCAGCTTTTATTTGTCCACAAGAAATACCTACAGATAAATCAGCAATAGTAGTATCTTCAGTTTCTCCAGATCTATGAGAAATAATTATAGAATAATTATTTTTTTTAGCTAAATTAATTGTATTTAAAGTTTCTGTTAAAGTACCAATTTGATTAAGTTTTATTAATATAGAATTAGTAACATTTAAATTTATACCTTTATTTAATAAATCTATATTAGTAACAAATAAGTCATCTCCAACTATTTGAATTTTTTTACCTAATACACTAGTTAAATATACATAACCATCTCAATCAAATTCACTTAAAGGATCTTCTATAGATATAATATGATATTTTTTAGTAATTTTTTTTATATAATCTGTTATTTCATAAAAAGTTAACTCTTTACCTTCAAAAAAATATAATTTTTTATCTTTATTATAATACCTAGAAGATGCAAAATCTAAACATATAAATATATCTTTACCTAATATATAACCAGAATTATTTATAGAATCATTAATTAATCTTAAAGCTTCTTCATTAGAAGATAAATTAGGTGCATAACCGCCTTCATCTCCAACAGATATATTTTTATTATTTAATTTTAAAATTTTTCCTAAATTATGAAATATTTCACAACACATTCTTATACCATGTTTAAAACTTTTAGCTCCAATAGGTTGAATCATAAATTCCTGAATATCAATATTATTATCAGCATGACAACCACCATTTAAAATATTAACCATTGGTATAGGAATAATAAATTTGTCATTATTATTAATTAACTTAGAAATATATGAATATAAAGGAATATTTAAAGAATTAGAAGTAGCTTTTGCAACAGATAAAGATATAGCTAAAATAGAATTAGCTCCTAATTTTGATTTATTTTTTGTACCATCATATTCTATCATTAAATTATCTATTTTATTTTGTTCAATAGAATCAATCCCTATAATTTCTTTAGAAATAATATTATTAATAACAAATACAGATTTTAAAACACCCTTACCTAAATAACGATTAATGTCATTATCTCTTAATTCCAATGCTTCATTATAACCTGTAGAAGCCCCAGAGGGGACAATAAATTTACCTTTAGATCCATCTTCTAAATGAACTTCAGATTCAATAGTAGGAAAACCTCTAGAATCTAAAACTTCTCTACCTATAACTTTAATTATCTTGCTCATATTAATTTATACCAATTTATAATTCATTTAAAATAAATATAAATATATTTAATTATATAATATATATTAACATTTATATGTTATAATATAAATATATAAAAATTAATATAGTGGGGTAGAGCAGTGGTAGCTCGTCGGGCTCATAACCCGAAGGTCGTTGGTTCAAATCCAACCTCCACAATTTTATTTAATAAATATTTTTAATATTAAATTTAATATATAAATTAACAATATTCCTTTTAATATACCTAGTAATAATCCTAAAAATCTATTTATAAAAATATATAATAATATAAAAGTTCTTTTAAAAAAAAATAAAATATAATCTTCAATTAATAAATAAAAAAACAAAAATAATAAAAATAAAAAAAAAGTATTCTTTATAAAATTAAAATCAATTTTAGTATAAATTAATAATTTAATTATTAAATATAAAATTAATATAGATAGAAAATCTTTTAAAATACCTCTATTAAAGCTATAATAAAAAGATAAAAAAAATATTAAATAATAAAATATATAAAAAATTTTCATATAATATATTATAAAAAAATTTAAGTAAAATTATAATCTATAGAAACCAAATATAAACCATACGGTTTTACCGTATCAATTAAAAAAGCATTTTTATTACGATAATATAAATAATCTTTAATTCATAAAACAGAATATTTTTTCATTCCTATTAAAAGCAAACTACTAACTAAATTTCTTACCATATGATATAAAAAAGAATTTGCTTTAATATCAAAAAAAATAAAATTTCTACATTTAAATATTTTAAAATATAAAATTTTTTTATAGGGACTTAAAGATTCACATCCAGAAGATCTAAAAGAACTAAAATCATGTCTACCTACTAAATATTTACAAGCTTCAGACATTAAATTAATACTTAAATTATTATTATAATATAAAACTAATTTATTTAAAAAAATTGATTTAATTTTATTTATACATAATACATATATATAACGTCTATATAAAGCATGTTTTCTTGCATGAAAACTAATTGAAATATATTTTATTCATTTTACTGATATAGTATCAGGTAAAAAAAAATTTAAAAAACTTAAAATATTTTTAGTATTTATATATTCTTTAATATCAAAATGTATAATTTGACCTAAACTATTTACTCCTTTATCAGTTCTACTAGCACAAATAATATTTATATTATATTTAAAAAATTTTAATAATATTTTTTCTAATATACTCTGTATACTATTATCATTTAAAAACTGTTTTTGTCACCCAATATAATTATAACCAATATATTCAATACATGCTAATAATCTAAACATTTTAAAAATATTTATAATTTTTATCTCTTAAAAAATATAATTTTGCTTTACTTTTTTTAGTATTTTTTTTTACTATTATAATTTTATTTATTATAGGAGAATAAAATTTAAATAATCTTTCTATACCTTCTCCATTAGAAATTTTTCTTAATATAAAACAAGAATTTATACCTTTATTTTTAATAGAAATTACAATACCTTGAAATGATTGTAATCTTTTTTTATTAAATTCTATTACTCAAATTTGAACTCTTAAAATATATCCAATTTTAATATTTAAACAAATATCATTTTTAATATATTTTTTTTCTACATAATTTATAAGATAATTTTTCATATTAATTTCATTACTTATTTTTAAATAAAAAATTTTTTAATAAATATGGTTTAATTAATAAAGTTTTTCTAATTGATTTATTAAACCTTCATAAAAATATTTTTTTATGATTTCCAGATAATAAAACTTTAGGTACAGATAAATTATTAAATATCCTAGGTTTTGTATAATTAGGGATAACCTAATAAACCATTTAAATAATTAAAAGAATCTAATTTAGAAGATTCAATATTATTTAAAATTCCAGGTATATTTCTAACTAATATATCTATAACAACTAAAGTTGATATTTCACCACAACTTATAATATAATCTCCTATAGACAATTCAATATTAACATATTTATCAATAATACGTTGATCTATACCATTATATCTTCCACATATAAATATTAAAGATTTATAACTTAATAATTTATTAATTAAAAATTTATCTATTATTTTACCTTGTGGTGATAAATATATTACAAAAGAATTAGAATATATACTATTTACTTTTTTTATAGCTAAATATAAAGGTTCAGGTCTTAATATTAAACCTGCTCCACCACCATAAATTTTACCATCAAATCTACTATTTTTAATAAAATTATTAATATTAAAAACATTTAATATTATTTTATTAAGTTTAATAGCTTTATATATTAAACCATTTTTAAATGGAGATATAAAAAAATTAGGATTTATACTTAAAATATTTAAATACATAAATTTAACAAATATATTTTTTTTTATATTTATTTACTAAATATAAAACTCTTTTAGACATTAAAGCACCTTCTTTTAATCAAATATTTAATAATTTAATATCTATATATATACTTTTATAATTTTCAAAAACACAAAAAGGATTATAATATCCTATCTTTTTTATAAATTTTCCACTACAACATCTGCGTCTATCTGCTATAACTATATTATAAAAAGGTACTCTTTTTCTTCCATAACGAACTAAACGTATAATAATCATAATTACTCCAAAAAAAAAAAAAAAAAATAAAAAAAATAAAAATAAAAAAATAAATTAATTATTAATATAATAAATTATTAATAAAAATAGTGGAGAAGGGATTTGAACCCTTGATACATAAAAATGTATACATACTTTCCAGATATGCTCTTTAAACCTCTCAGACACTCCACTATAAAATAATATATATATATATATTATATATTAAATATATACATATATTTTGACAAAATCAATATTATAAAATATAATATATATATTATTCCTCTGTAGTTCAGTTGGTAGAACAACGGACTGTTAATCCGTATGTCACTGGTTCAAATCCAGTCGGAGGAGTTATAAATAATTAATTTTATATATTATTGTATATACTTTATATTTTTTTTTATAAATATTTTTCTTAATTTAATATCATCACCCATTAATGTTTTAAATAAATAATCTGCTTTAATAGCATCTTCTATATATATATTTGATATATTTCTATTTTTAGGATCCATAGTAGTATTTCATAATTGATTAGGATTCATTTCACCTAAACCCTTATAACGTTGAATAAATATTTTATTACTATTAGATAAAATATAATTTATTAATTCATAAAATTTATTAAAATATATTTTTTTATTTTTATAAATAATATATTTTTTAATATAATTTTCAATATTAAAAAAATACAATCTTTTATTTAAATATAATAATTTAAAATAATTATCTTTAATAACTTTTATATTTATATATAAAATTTTATTAATATAAAAATTATTATATTTAAATTTTAAAAAATAAATATTATTTTTTTTTAATAACTTACATTTTATTTTTTTTTTATTAAAAAAAAAATTATTTAAATATATATTAAATTTATTAAATCAAAAAGAATAATCTTTAAAATAATTAAAAGTATTTTTACTAAAAAATATTAAAATATCTAATATAAATGTATATAATTTATTATTATTATTATTTTTAAAAAATAAATCTAAAATATTATTATAAATAATAATTAAATTAATTAATTTTTTACTATTTATAATTAAATTATTATTAATATATAAATTAATATTTTTAAAATATAATTTAATTTTATATTTAATTAAATCTTTATAATTATATAAATAATATTCCTTTTTTTTATATTTAATCCTATATAAAGGAGGACGAGCTATATATAAATGACCAAAATTAATTAAATCTGGCATATATCTATAAAAAAAAGTTAATAATAAAGTTCTTATATGAGCTCCATCTATATCAGCATCAGTCATTATAATTATATTATTATATCTTAATTTTTTTATATTAAAATTTCTATTTTTTATACCACATCCTAAAACAGATATTAATAAATTAATTTCTTTAGAAAATAAAATTTTATCTAAATTCATCTTTTCAACATTTATTATTTTTCCTTTAAGTGGTAAAACAGCTTGATATTTTCTATTTCTACTTTGTTTAGCAGAACCACCTGCTGAATCACCTTCAACTAAAAATATTTCAGTTAAATTAGATTTTTTTAATTGACAATCTGCTAATTTATTAGCAATTAAAGATAAATCTAAATTTATTTTTTTTTTAGATAATTCTTTAAATTTTCTTAAAGATTCTCTATATTTAAAAGAATTAATTATTTTTTTAATAATTAATTTAGAATCATTAGGATTTTCTAATAAAAACTTAAATAAATTTTTATTTATTAAAGATTCTACTATAAATTTAATTTCAGAAGAAATTAACTTTTCTTTTGTTTGAGAAGAAAATTTAGGATTAAACATTTTAATAGATAATATTGCATATAAACCCTCTCTAGTATCATCACCAATTATATTTAAATTATTTTTTTTTATATTAATTTCATTATTTAAATAATTATTAATAGCACGAGTTATACCAGATTTTAAACCAGATAAATGAGCTCCACCATCAGATTGATAAATATTATTAGTAAAACATAAAATTTTATTATTTAATACATCAACTCATTGACAAACAAATTCTAATATTATTTTTTTTTTTTTAATTTTTATATAAAAAATATTTTTATTTAATATATTTTTTTTATTAATTAAAAAATTTAAATAAGATTTAATTCCACCATAATTAATAAAATTATTATTTTTTTTATTTTTATTATCTATTAAAATAATATTTAAACCTCTATTCAAAAAAGATAATTGATGTAACCTATTAAATAAAATATTATAATTAAATTTTTTAAAGTTAATAAAAATATTTTTATCAGGTCAAAATCTTATATACGTTCCATTACATTTAGTTTTACCAATTTCTTTTAATTCACAATTTGCTTTACCATAACTATAAGTTTGATAATAAATTTTATTAAATTTATATATATATAAATCTAATCTTTCTGATAAAGCATTTACAACAGATATTCCAACCCCATGTAATCCACTAGAAATATTATAAGAATTATTATCAAATTTACCACCTGCATGTAAAACAGTCATTATTAATTCAGCAGAAGAAATATTAAATTCTTTATGTAAATCAACAGGTATACCTCTACCATCATCTAATACCGAAATAGAATTATCTTTATGAATTTTAACTGTAATATTTTTACAAAAACCACATAAAGACTCATCAACAGAATTATCAATTATTTCAAAAACCATATTATGTAATCCTGTATCATCAGATGTATCACCTATATACATACCAGGACGTTTTCTTACTGCTTCTAAACCTTTTAATACTTTAATACTAGAAGAATTATAACTATCATCTAACATATGATTATATACTCTTTATCTAAAAAAAAATAAAATTTTATAATTGTATAGGCATTACCATATAAGTTAATAAAATATTATTTATATTTATAATTTTAACTATAGAAGAAGAATCTTTTAAAAAAAAACGTATTTTAGAAAAAACATTTATATATTTTAATATATCTAAAATATATTTAATATTAAAGCTTATTTCTATATTTTTTCCACTATAATTTATTAATATATATTCTTTAATTTCATTATTATTACTATCATTTGTATATATAAATAATTTATTTTTACTAAAATTTAAAGTAACATAATTAGAAAAATTATTACTAATTATAGAATTACGTATTAAAGCATTTTTAAAATCTAATATATTTAAATCAATATAAATATGTTTTTTAAACAAAAATAAAATATTTTTATAATCTGGAAAATTTCCATCTATTAAATTAGAATAAATAATAAAATTTCCAAAAATAATTTTTATTGTATTTTTATTAAAATAGAAAAAAATATTTTCATTATTAATAAAATTTAACAATTTTAATAATTCTAAAACTAAATTACGTGGAATAATAATAGAAAAAGAATTTTCAGTTATATTAATAAAATTATTTAATAATTTATAAATAGAAATTCTATAACTATCAGTAGTAACAAAATATAAAAAATAATCAAAAAATTCTATTAACATACCATTTAAATAAAAATAAATATCTTGATTACCCATAGAAAAATATATTGAAGATATAATTTCTTTTAAATAAATACTAGAAATTGAAATATTATTATTATAAATAATTTTCTTATTTATTAAAGGAAAATCATCTATAGGTAAAGTAGATAAAAAAGTTTTAATATTTAAACACGATATACATAATCTATTATTAATATAATTTAAATCTATATATTCTTCTTTAGGATAACTAAAACATAATTTATATAATTTATATAAATTAACAGTAATAGAACCATTTTTTATAAATTCTTTTCTTGATAAAACTATAAAAAAATTTATTTCTATATCTAAATTAGTAACAATTAAGTGCAATTTTTTTTCAAATAAATTTATCAATATATTAGATAAAATTATATTTTTACTATCTTTAATAATATAGGTATTGAATTTATTTAAAATATTTACTAATTTTTCTTTTTTTAATATAAAATGCATTGTATTTTTTTTAAAATTATTTTAGTTAAATAATCTATATCTTTTTTAACTAAATTATCATTAATATATAATTTTTTTATTTTATTATAAGAATAAAGTATTATAGAATAATTTAAATTATTATAAAATAATCCTAACTTATAAAAACTTAAATTAATAATTTTTTTAGATAAAAAAATAGATATTTGTCTAGGATATAAAAATTTTTTAATACGAGATTCAGATAATAATTTTTTTATACATATATTATAATATATACAAACATTTTTTTGTATATTTAATATAAAATTAAAATCATATAAATTTAAATAATTATATGATATTAATTTAATAAAATTTATATTTATATTATTTAAACATTTAAAATATATTGAATATATATATATTATATCTAATATTTCTTTTAATTCATAAAAATTATTAATTTCAATTTTACAAATGTAATTAATTATATTTTTTTTTATTAATATATTATTTTTTTTAAAATATTTTTTTATAAATATATATTTAATTATATAATCTATTTTACAAATATTTATAATATTAATAGATAATAAAAAAGATAAATCATAAATAAAATTTAAATTATTTATATTTAAATTAGAAGTAATTATTATATAATATTTTTTATTATATTTAAATAAATAATTTAATATAAATAAAAATTTTTTTTGTAAAAAAAAATTATTTACTATTAAATGAATATCCTCTATTAAAAATAAATCTACTGATTTTATATAAAACTTAAAATTTAAAAAATTATAATTTTTAATTAAAAAATACATTTTTTTAATAAATTTATAACAATTAATATATATAATATTTTTTTTAAATTTATATATAGTATTTATATTATTTATTAATGAATATAATAAATGAGTTTTTCCTAAACCAGAATAACTATATAAAAATATTATTTTATTATTTTTTTTTTTAAGAAAAGATAAATTAAATATCTTATTATAAGCAAAAAAATTAGATTTACTACAAATAAAATTACTAAATCTACACTTATTAAATAAAAATAAATCATTAAATTTTAAATATTTATCTAATATTTTTTTACTTCTATTTTTTATATAAATTCTTTTAAAAATTAATCTTTTATTTCCTACAATAAATTTAATATAATTAAAATTTATATAATATCTAATAATATATTTACAAATTAAATAAAAATATTTTTTACGTACATAATTTAAAATAAAAAAATTAGGTGCACATAAATATATATATTTATTTATTAAATTAACTTGTAATGGAAATATTCACATGTTAAACTCATATTCTGATAAATAATTTTTAATTTTTATTAAACATTTTTGTCATAAATAATGTAACAATATTACCCTCACTAAAATTAAATTATTAAAATATAATTCAATTATAAATTATATAAAAAAATATATGAAAAGAACATATCAGCCTTCTAAAATAAAAAAAAAACGTAAATATGGATTTATAAAAAGAATGAAAAATAAAAATGGAAGAAGAATACTTTCAAATAAAAGAAAAAAAAAAAGAAAAAAAAAATAATAAAAAATTTTTTTTTAGAAAAAAAAATAGACTTAAATATAAAAATTATAAATTTAATAAAACAAAAAAATATAAATTTATATTAATAAAATATAATTTTAATAATTTTTTTTATCCTAGAATAATAATTATTTTAAAAAAAAAATATATTAAATATTCTACTAAAAGAAATTATATTAAAAGAATAATAAAAGAAACATTTAGATTAAAACAATATAAATTAAAAAATTTAGATTATTTAATAATAATTAAAAATAATATTATTAAATTAAAAAAAAAAAATATATTTAATTATTTTAATAAAATATGAAAAAATTTCTATAAAAAAAAATTAAAAATAAAAAAAATAATTAAGGATTAAAAAAATGTATTATTATAAATTATTAATATTAATAATATTAGTATTATTAAATAATACTATATTAAATATAGGAAAAACAAAAAATATAAATATAAATAAAATATTTAAAAAAAATATATATATAAAAAATAATTTATTTGTTATAAAAATAAATAAAAAAAATAGTAATATTAAAAGTTTAAATATTTTAAAATACAATAAAAAAATAAATTTTAAAAATAAAAAAAATAATTATAATATAATATCAAAAATTAAAATAAAAGAAAAAAAAAATAAATTTAAAAAAATTAAATTCAAAATTGATAAAATTATAATAAAAAATAATTATATAAAATTAATATTTAAAAAAAAAAAAAATAATATAAAATATATTAAAAAAATTAAAATATATAAAAACTTTTATTATATAAAATATAATTATATTATATATAATAAATCTAAATATAAACATTTTTTTTATATAAAAAAAAAAATAATAAAAAATATAAATATTAAAAAAAAAAAAAATAAATATATTTTTATATCATATTCTAATATAGAAAATAATAATAATATAAATAAATTTAATATTAATAATATAAACAAAAAAATTAATAAAATAGAAAAAGCAAATTGAATATGTATATTTGAAAAATATTATTTAATTTCATGAATAACAAATAATACAAGATATAAAAATATTATAATTAATAAAAAAAATAATAATTATTATATTAAATATAATAAAAAATATTTATTAAAAAAAAATAAAAATATAAATATAAAATTTAAATTATTAATATCTCCTAAATTTAATAATTATCTTAACAAGATATCTAAAAATTTAGATTTAACTATAGATTATGGAATATTTTCATTTATTACAAAAATTTTATTAAAAATAATATTTAAAATTAACTCTATTACTAAAAATTTAGGTTACTCAATAATAATATTAACAATATTAATAAAAATAATAACTTATCCTTTAAGTAAAATTCAATATATTTATTTTTTAAAAATAAATAAATTATATTATAAAATTAATAAAATAAAAAAAAAATATATTAATAAAAAAAATAAATTAAATAAAAAAATTACTAATTTATATAAAAAAAATAATATTTATTCAATATTTAATACATTAATTACAATAATTCAAATACCAATATTTATATCCATATATAATATATTAACTATACCAATAGAATTTAAAAAAAAAAAATTTATATTTTGAATAAACGATTTATCTAAAAATGATAAATATTATTTACTACCTTTTATTACATCAATATCTTTATATTTAATATATATTAATAATAATAATAATAAAAATTATTTAAATATAATAATATCAATATTATTTGGAATATTTTTAATTAATCTTCCAAGTGGTTTATTAATACATTATATATTTAATAATATTATTACATTTATACAACAAAAAATTATCTTAACAACATTGGTAAAAAAAAATGGAATATAATTATGATACAATAATAGCTCAATCTACTCCTATAGGTTATGGAGGGATAGGAATAATAAGAATATCAGGAAAAAAATCAAAAAAAATATTATTAAAATTAACAGGAAAAATAACTAAAAATAGGTATGCAGAATATATACATATAAAAAATAAAAATAATTTAATAATAGATTATTGTATAATAATATTTTTTAAATCACCAAATTCATATACAGGAGAAAATATTTTAGAAATACATTGTCATGGTGGACAAAAAATAATAGAATTAATTATAAAATCTATAATAAATTTTAATATTAAAAATGTTAGATTAGCTTATCAAGGAGAGTTTACTGAAAGAGCATTTTTAAATAATAAAATAGATTTAATTCAAGCAGAATCAATAAAAAATATAATATATGCTAAATCTGAAAATAGTATATTTAATGCTACAAAATTATTCAAAGGATATTTATCTAAAAAAATAATAAATATTATTAATATAATAAAAAAAAATTTAATATTAATAGAAAAAGAAATAGATTTTTCAGAATATCATAATAATATTAAAAAAATAAATTTAATTAAAAAAAATATTTTTTTAATTTATAAAAATATAAAAAATATATTTAATAAATATAAAAAAAAATCATATTTTAAAAATGGAATAAAAACAGTAATAATAGGTAAACCTAACGTAGGAAAATCAAGTTTAATTAATAAAATAACTTGTAAAGATACTTCTATAGTTACAAATATACCAGGAACAACTAGAGATATAATAAAAGAATATATTAATATTAATGATATAGAAATGGAAATAATAGATACTGCTGGAATCCATAAAACAACTAATATAATAGAAAAAATAGGTATAAAAAAAACATGAAAAATAATTAAAAAATCTAAAATAATAATATTCATGGAAAATGCTTTATATACAAATGAAATTCAAATAATTAATATATATAAAAAAATAATACTTAATAAAATAAAAAAATATAAAGATAAAATTCATATTTTAATATTAAATAAAATAGATTTAATTAAAAAAAATATAAAAATTTTAAATAATAATAAATTATTTAATATAATAAATATGTCTATTAAAAATAATTATGGTATTAATAAATTATTTAAAATAATAAAAAAAAAAATTAAAAATATTAATAATAATAATTATTTTTTAGATAATAAAAGACATATAATTATAATAAAAAATATTCTATATTATATAAAAAAATGTATTAACATAATAAAAATAACAAATTCTAATAATATTAATATTGATTTAATATATGAATATTTATTTTTAATTCAAAAAAAATTATATGAATTTATAGGAAAAAAAGAAATAACTTCTAAAAAAATAATTAGAAATATATTTTCTAAATTTTGTATAGGAAAATAATATTTTTAAATACAATATGCTATTTTTAATAAAAAATAATATTAAAAAATATAGAGTAGATTTTATTATATCTAAAAAAATAAAAAATATATCAAGAAATAAAATAAAAAATATTATATTAAAAAATGGAATTTATATTAACAATATATTAATATATAAACCAAATAAAAAAATTAATATAGGAGATATAATTAAAATATATATTAAAAAAAAAACAAAAAAATATATACCTAATAAAAATGTTTTATTAAATAAAGTATATGAAGATAAATATTTATTAATAATTAATAAAAAAAAAGGAATAATAGTACATCCAGGAAATAAACATGAAAATGATACATTATTAAATAAATTATTATATAAATATAAATATATAAATAAAATTACAAGATGTGGAATTGTACATAGATTAGATAAAAATGTTACAGGATTATTAATTATAGCTAAAAAAAAAAAATCTTATAAAAAATTGATTAAAAAATTCAAAAAAAAAAAAATAATTCGTATATATAAAACATTAGTAATAGGTAATATAAATAATAAATCAGGTAAAATAAAAACATTTATTTCAAGAAATAAATATAATAGAACTATTATGTGTATAAGTAAAACTGGAAAAATTGCAATAACAAAATATAAAATTATAGAAAAATTTAATTATTGTACATTTTTAAAAATTAAATTAGAAACAGGAAAAACCCATCAAATAAGATTACATATGAATTATATAAATAATCCTATAATAGGAGAAAAAATATATACAAAAAAAAATACAATAAAAAAATATAAAGTACCTAAAATTATCTTAAATAAAATTAATAATTTTAAGGATACTGCTTTACATGCATCAACTTTAATATTTAAACATCCAATAAATAATAACAAAATAATATTTAATTCACCATTACCTTATAGTATGATGGAACTATTATATTTATTAAGAAATAAAAATAATTAATAATTTAATTTTAATCATCTTTCTAAGATATAAACTGCGGATATGGTATGTATATCACAATTTGAATAAAAAGAATTATATATATCATAATTATAATATATAAAATTTCTAGCTTCATACGAAGTAAAACATTCATCAATAAAAAAAATTTTTAAATTAAATTTATTTATTAAATTCAAAGCAAATTTCTTAATATAAATTTTAATTAATTTACATTTATTTTTTTTAATATAATTATATGGATAACCTACTACTGCTTTTTTAATCATCCATATATCTAAAATTTTTTTTATATCCATTCAATTAACTGGTATACCATTTTTTGCTGGAATAGATATAATAGGATTTGCAGTTTTTGTATAAAATTGTCCTATTGCTACACCTATATTTTTCATACCAAAATCAAAAGAAATAATAAACATATAATATTAAATATTTTTTAAATATTAATTTTTTAAAAAAAAAAAATTTTTTATATATATACAAATATATATAAATAATATCATATATATATAATATATATATAATTAAATTTTAATAAAAATATTATAAAATATAAATAAAATAATTAAAAGATAAATAATTAACTTTTTATTATTAAAATAATCATTTATTTTTTTAAAATATAATTTTTTAATAAAATAAATAAAATATATTAATATAAATACTTTATATATATATATATAAAATATAAAATATAATAATATACATTTATAATATATATTAAATTATTTTAAAAAGAAATATTTTATATTATATATACAATATATAAATATTGTGTCTGTAAAAAATAAAAAAATATTAATTTTTATTAATATAAATAAAAATTAATTATAAAAAAAAATAAAAAATTATAATATATAATAATATATATATAAAAAATATAAAAAAAAAATATAATATAAATATGTCATATCAAAAAAATAATAAATACATATATAAATATGGTTTTATAACTAAAAATATAAGTAATGACATTATAAAAAAAGGTTTAAATAAAAATATAATAATAGAAATTTCAAAAAAAAGAAACGAACCAAAATGAATGTTAAGATTGAGATTAAAAGCATTCTATATATGAAAAAAAATGAAAGAACCAAAATGATTTAATGGTAAATATAAAAAAATTAATTTTCAAAAAATAAAATATTATTCTGCACCTAAAAAAAATAATAAAAATTCAAAAAAAAAAATTAAAAAAACATTTAATAAACTAGGTATAAATTTAAATAATAAAAATAATTTAGCAATAGATGCAATATTTGATTCTATTTCATTTAATACAACATATAAAAATAAATTATCTAAATTAGGAATAATATTTTGTTCTATTAAAGAAGCAATAAATAAATATCCTAAATTAGTTAAAAAATATATTTGTAAAATTGTTCCTATAAATGACAATTTTTTTTCTACATTAAATTTATCTGTTTTATCAGATGGAACTTTTATATACATACCAGAAAACATAAAATGTCCAATCAATATATCATCATATTTTAGAATAAATTCCAAAAATCTTGGTCAATTTGAAAGAACATTAATAATTTTAAAAAAAAATAGTTATTTAAATTATATAGAAGGATGTTCTGCATCAAAAAGAAATAACTATCAATTACATGCTGCAGTAGTTGAAATAATATTATATGATAATGCAAAAATTAAATATTCAACTATACAAAATTGATATCCAGGAAATAAATCAAAAAATGGAGGTATATATAATATTGTAACTAAAAGAGCTTTATGTAAAGGTAAAAATAGTAAAATTTCTTGAATACAAATAGAAAAAGGAGCAAAAATAACATGAAAATATCCAAGTGCTATACTTTTAGGTAATAATTCTTCAGGTAATTTCTATTCTTTATCTTTAACTAAATTAAATCAACAAACAGATACTGGAACAAAAATGATACATATAGGAAAAAATACTAAATCTATTATATTAGCAAAAAATATAGCATTAGATTATAGTAAAAATACTCATAGAAGTATAGTAAAAATAAATAAAAAATCTAAAAAATCTAAAAATTTTACACAATGTAATTCTTTAATAATAGGAAAAAATAGTTCAGTATATACTATACCGTATATACAAACAAAAAATAAATATTCTACTATTGAACATGAAACATATTCTTCATATATAAAAGAAAAACAAATATTTTATCTTTTACAAAGAGGAATAAATAAAAAAGATGCAATTAATATGATAATTAATGGTTTTTGTGAAAATATTATAAATATGCTACCTATAGAATATTCTATAGAAATTAAACAAAATCTTTTAAATTATTAATATATATAATATATATATGTGTAAATTACAATTTAAAAATGTTAATATTGAAATAAATAAAAAAAAAATAATTAATAACTTAAATTTAAAAATAAAAAATAATGAAATACATATTTTAATGGGACCAAATGGTTCAGGTAAAAGTACTATATCATTAGCTTTAGCTGGTAATAAAAAATATAAAATTACTAAAGGAAAAATTATATTTAATAATATTATTATTAATAATTTCTCTGTAGAGAAAAGAGCAAAAATAGGATTATTTATATCCTTTCAAGAAAATATTGAAATATCAGGTTTAAATAACGAATATTTTTTACATCAATCTATGAATTCAATACGCAAATATAATAATAAAAAAGTATTAAATATTATAGAAACAAAAAAAAAAATATATAAAAACCTTAAAATTTTAAATTTTTCAAAAAAATTTTTAAAAAGATCATTAAATAAAGGATTTTCAGGAGGAGAAAAAAAAAAAAATGATATATTACAAATATTATTACTTAAACCTAAAATAATAATTTTAGATGAAATAGATTCTGGTTTAGATATAGATAATTTAAATTTAATATTAAATATAATTAACAAATTAAAAAAAAAAAAATCTTTTTTAATAATAACACATAATCCTAAAATAATTAAAATATTAAAAACTGATTTTATTCATATTTTATATAATGGAAAAATAATAAAAAATAATAATAAAAATATTATAAAATTTATTGAAAATAATGGTTATGAAAAATTTATTAAAAAAAAAAACATTTAATATAAAATCTATAAAAATAATAATATTTAATAAATATAAAATATATATTAATAAAAAAAATAAAAATATTATTAAGTATAATATAATTAATAAAAATATTAATATATTAATTAATAAAAATAAAAATATATTACTACCAATATATATAATACATATTAATAAATATATAGATAATAGTATTAATAATATTAATATTGTTATAAAAAAAAATAATAATATTTTTATTATTGAAGAATATATATTTAAATATAAAAAAAATAAATTTATAAATTATAATTATAATTTATTTTTAAATAAAAATACAAAATTAAATTATATTTTATTAATAAATTTAAATAAAAATATACATTTTATATATAATAAAAATACTATATTAAAAAGAAAAGCAAAATATAAAGAAACAATTATTTCTATTAATGCAAAAAAAATATTTTTATATAATAAATTTAATTTATATAAATATACTTATATAAAAATAAAAAATATATCTATAATTAAAAAAAAAAATTTTTTCTATTATAAAACTTATATTACACATATAAGTTCTGAATCTAAAAGTTATCAAAAACATAAAAATATTATTTTATCTTCAGGAATAGTAAAATTTATCACAATTATAAATATACTAAAAAAATCTTATAATACAATAGTTAATTTAAAAAATAATAATTTATGTTTTAATAACCCAAAATTAATAATTTCTAAACCACAATTAAATATTTTAAATTATAAAAATAAATGTAAACATCAAATAAATATTAATAAAATAGATAAAAAAATAATATTTTATTTATTTTCTAGAGGTTTAAACAAATATAAAATAAAAAAAATATTAAATATAATATTTATTAAAAAAATCATAAATATAAAAAAATATAAATATATAAATAATAAAATATATAAAATAATTTTTAAAAAAATATAAAAAAAATGAATTATAATATAAAAAAAATAAAATTAGATTTTCCAATTTTAAAAAAAAAAATAAATAAAAAAAAAATTATATATTTAGATAATGCTTCTACAACTCATAAACCAAAAATAGTAATCAAAAATCAAAGTAAATTTTACAAAAATTATTATTCATCAGTAAATAGAAGTATATACACATTAAGTAATTATAATTCTAATAAAATAGAATCAACTAGAATTAAAATATCTAAATTTATAAATTCTAAATCTCCTGAAGAAATAATATTTACTAATAATAGTACAGAATCATTTAATTTTCTAGCAAATAGTTTATCTAAAGAAATAATAAAAAAAAATGATAATATTATTTTATCTATTATTGAACACCATTCTAATATTGTTCCATGATATATATTATCTAAAGAAAAAAAATTTAAAATTAAAATATTAAAAATTAATAAAAAAGGAATATTAGATATTAATAATTTAAATAAATTAATTGACAAAAATACTAAAATAATTTCTATATCTCATATATCAAATGTATTAGGTATAATTAATCCAATTTATAAAATAATAAAAATAGCAAAAGAAAATAATATTATTACTATAATAGATGGTACACAAATTATTTGTCATAAAAAAATTAATGTACAAAAAATAAATTGTGATTTTTATATATTTTCAGGACATAAAATGTATGCTCCCACAGGAACAGGAATAATTTATGGTAAAAAAAAAATTTTAAATAATTTACCTTTATGAAAAACAGGTGGAGGAATAATATCTAATATAAATATTGATAAAAATAATATAAATAATATTCAATTTATAAATTCACCTTGAAAATTTGAATCTGGTACACCTAATATTGAATCTATTATAGGATTAGGAAATGCTATAAAATATATAAATAATATAGGTATAAATAATATAATTGATCATGAAAAAAAAATTATTAAATATACATTAAACAAATTAAATAATTTACCATTTATAAAAATATATGGATGCAAAAAAAAATTAAATATTATATCATTTAATATAAAAAATATTCATTGTTATGATATAGGTATGTTATTAAATCAATATAATATATTCATTAGAACTGGGAACCAATGTGCTATACCTATAATAAAATGATATAATACTTCAGGTGTATGTAGAATATCAACTGCAATGTACACATCTAAAAAAGATATTAGTATATTTATACACAAATTAAAAAAAATTATAAATTTATTAAAATAAATTATGTTTTTAAATTTAAAATCAAAAAAAAAAATTATTAAAGATATTAATTTTTTAAAAAAATACAAAGAACAATTAATATATTTAATAGAATTAGGTAATATTATTCCTTTAAATAATAATAATATACGTAAAAACAAATATATTATATATGAGTGTCAAAGTAATATATGATTAAAAATTAAAAAAAAAAAAAATAATATTTCTATAAATGGAGATAGTAACTCTTTAATTATAAAAGGATTATTAACTATAATAATATCTTATTTACATAATAAAAATATAAAAAATATAAAAATCAAAAATATAAAAAATATATTTAAAAAAATAAATTTTTTTAAAAAATTAATATTTTCTAAAACAATAGGTATTAAATCAATAATAAATTATATAGAAAAAAAAATATTTTTTTTTAAAAAAAAAATTATATAAAAATATATAATATTATTGATATATAAAATATATATTTATAAAAATTATAATATAATTATATGTATTTTATATACATAATTTAAACTTTAAAAAAAATGTTATTCAATATAATTAAAATTACTATATTAAATTTATTTTCAAAAATTATAAGTTTTATAAAAGATATATTAATAGCGAATATTTTTGGAATTAGTTTAAAAACTGATGCTTTTTATACTGCATTTAAATTATCAAATATATTAAGAAGAATTTTTGCAGAAGGAGCTTTTTCATATGTATTTATTCCAATATTAAGTAAATATAAAACAAAAAAAAATAAAAATAAAATTAGAAATTTTATATCTTCAATATATTATATATTATTTACAATATTAATAATAATTAGTTTTATTTTTATAATATATTCAAATAAAATAATAAATATAATGGTTCCTGGTTTTATAAAAAATAAAACAAAATTTAATTTAACAAATAAATTATTAAAAATAACATTTCCATATATTATATTAATATCTTTAACATCTTTATTATCATCAATATTTAATGTATGAAATATATTTTTATTATCAATATTAAATCCAATTATATTAAATTTAACTATTATATTTTTTATTTTATTTATAATAAAATATTTATATTTTTCAATATATTATTTATCATGATCTATTATTACAGGAGGAATATTACAATTATTATTTCAAAAAATAAATTTAAAAAAAATAAATATAAAAATATCATTTAAATATATATATATATATAATAAAGGAGTAATTAAAATATTTAATAAAATAATACCTATTATAATAATTACATCAATATATCAAATATCACAGATTATCAATAATAATATAGCTTCATACTTTAAAATAGGATCAATATCATGAATATATTATGCTGATAAATTAATTGAATTACCTTTAAGTATACTTGGTAATACTATAAATACAATCTTATTATCAAAATTATCTAAAAATTATTATAAAAATAATTTTAAAAAATATAATAGTACAATTAATAAATGTTTAAAAATAATATTATTAATTGGTATACCTATATCAATAATATTAATATATTTATCTAAAATTATAATTATAACTTTATTTAAATATGGAAAATTTAATATATTAGATATAATTATGATATCTAAAATTTTAATAAGTTATACAATAGGATTAGTTAGTTTTATAATTATAAAAATATTAAATACTTGTTTTTATTCAAGAAATAATATATATATTCCTATTAAAATAGCAATATATACTATATTAATTAATCAATTAATTAATATATTTACATTAAAAATATTTAAAAATTCAGGATTAGCTTTATCAATAAGTATATCATCATATATAATTTCAATAATATTTATATTACAATTAAGAAAAAAAAAAATTATAAATAATAAATTTAAATGAAAAAATTTTTTTTATAAAATATTATTTTCATGTAGTATAATGATATTTATATTAAAATATTTAATTAAAGAAATAATATTTAACTTTATTAATCTGAATATAAAATTCAGACTAATAAAATTATTTACTATATTAATAATAAGTATTATAACTTATATTAGTATATTATTAATATCCGGTTTAAAATTTACAAAAATATTTAAATAAAATTATTTTTAAAATTTAATATTATTATATATAAATTTTATTTATCTAATTTTAAACTATTTATACAATCTATTACTGATTGTACAGTACTTATTTTTTCTGCTTTTTCATCTGAAATCTCTATATCAAATTCTTCTTCTAATGCCATAATTAATTCAATAACATCTAAAGA
Organism: Candidatus Stammera capleta; assembly: GCA_015134695.1. Classification (GTDB taxonomy): domain Bacteria; phylum Pseudomonadota; class Gammaproteobacteria; order Enterobacterales; family Enterobacteriaceae; genus Stammera; species Stammera capleta_I. The sequence goes on from CP043987.1 coordinate 39,237, forward strand.
ATCAGCACCTAAATCATTAATAAAATGTTTATCATTACTTATATCTTCTAATTTAACATTTAATTGATCACTAATAATTTTTTTAATACGATCTTCTATACTTGACATATTTAAATAACCCAAAAAAAAATTTTTAAAATTTTTAATAATAATATTATTTATATTTAAAATAATATACATAATAAATTTTATACATATTTTATAAATTTTTCAAATAAAATTATAATAAATTATTTTTTTAAATATTTATAACCTTTATAAAATCCATTTTTGCTTATATGATGATATAATCCTATATCATTATTTTTTTTATCAATAAATAAAGTTGGTAAAGATAAATGTTGATGAGATCTACGACTTCCTCTTTTAGATCTACTTTTCTTACTTTTTTGTACTGCCATATTTATTTTTCCTTTTAATATTAATAATATTAATATAAATTTACATTTAAATATATTTATTTAATTAAATTAAATTTTTTACTATAATTAGCATATAATTTTATTTTTTTATTTAATATAGGATAAAAAAAAGATAAATAATATGAATGTAAAAATAATCTATTAGTTTTAAACTTTAAATAAAATAAATTATTTAAATATTTATTACCATATATATGGTCTCCTATAATTGGACAATTAACACTACTAGTATGAATTCTTATTTGATGATTACGACCAGTAACAGGAATTATATCTAATAAAGTGTATTTTTTAAATTTTTTTTTTATTTTAAAAAAAGTTTTAGAATATTTTTTATCTTTTAAAAAAAAATATATTTTTTTTTTATTACAAATATAATTTTCTATTTTAGAAATATTTTTAGGTCAATTTCCATGCACAATACCTATATATTTTTTTTTAATTTTATTATATTTAAAAATATTATGTAAATAACATAAAATATTTTTATTTTTTGATAACAATAATAAACCAGAAGTATCTTTATCTAATCTATGTACTAATTCTATATAATTATTATTTATATACATATTTCTAAAAATATTTATAATACTTAAATTAACATTAGTTCCTCCATGAACACATCAACCACAAGGTTTATTTATAGCCAAAATATATTTATCTTCATAAACTATATATTTTCTAAATTTTTCTATGATATATTTATCAATATAAATACATTTCTTTTTAATTTTTATTAAAGGTATACGAATTATATCATTTAATTGTAATTTATATTTATAAATAACACGTTTTTTATTAACTCTTATATTACCTTTACGTAATAAAGAATATATTTTACTTTTAGGTAAAATTTTTATTATTTTAAATAAAAAATTATCTATACGCTGATTTACACTATTACAATTAATTCTAATAAAAGTTAAAAAAAAATTATTAATCATACAATTATTATAAATAATTTTTAAAATAATAATATTATTATTTTAAATATTTTAAAAATAATTTTCTATAAATGGAGAATAATGAAAAGAATATTAATAAATAATGTTAATAAAAAAAAATTGAGAATTGCTTTAATTAATAAAAACAAACTATATAGTATATATATAGAAGGTAAAAATTACATAAGAAAAAAATTAAATATATATAAAGGAAAAATTACACATATAGAACCAAGTTTAGAAGCAGTATTTGTAGATTACGGAGAAAAAAAAAATGGATTTTTACCTATTAAAGAAATAAATAAAAAATATTTTAAAAAATTATATAAAGGAAAAGAAATATTAGTACAAATAAATAAAGAAGAAAGATTAAATAAAGGAGCTCTATTAACTACTTTTATAACATTAGTTAATAGTAATTTAATATTAATGCCTAATCATTCAAAATTCATAGGTATCTCAAAAAAAATAGAAGGCGAAAATAGAAATAAGATAAAATTAATATTAAAAAAAATAAATTTACCAAAAAATATGGGAATAATAATACGTACTTCTAGTATTGGAAAATCTTTAGAAAAAATTAAATCAGATATTAAATTAAGTATAAAAAAATGAAAAAAAATTAAATATAAATTTAAATTATTAAAAACACCCAGTTTAATTTATAAAAATAAAAATATATTATATAGTATATTAAGAGATAATTTATCACAAGATATAAAAGAAATACTAGTAGATAATTATAATACTTATATATTATGTAAAAAATATATAAAAAAACTAGATAAAAAAAAATTTATAAATAAAATAAAATATTATAATAAAAATATTCCTTTATTTAGCAATTTTAAAATTGAAAATCAAATAGAAGAAATATATAAAAGAAAAATAAATTTACCATCTGGAGGATCTATAATTATAGATATAACAGAAGCATTAACATCTATAGATATTAATTCATCAAAATCAAAAAATGAAAAAAATATAGAAAATACAGCATTAAATACAAATCTTGAAGCTATTAATGAAATAGCTAGACAACTATGTTTAAGAGATTTAGGAGGATTAATAGTAATAGATTTTATAGATATGATAAAAATTAGTAATAAAAAAATAATAGAAAATGAATTAAAAAAAATTATTAAAAATGATAAAGCAAAAATAAATATAGGAAATATATCTAAATTTGGTTTATTAGAAATGTCAAGACAAAGAATAAACACATCACTAAAAGATTTAAATTCTTATATATGTCCAAAATGTAATGGATTAGGTTATATAAGAAATATAAAATCATTATATTTCAATATATTTAAAATAATTGAAGAAAAATCTTTTATAAAAAATACAAAAGAAATACATGTAATAGTACCAATTAATATAGCTACGTATTTAATTAATAATAAAAAAAAAAATATATATTATATAAATAATAAAAAAAATAAAAAAATTAAAATAATAATTTTACCAAATAAAAAATTAAAAGTTCCTAATTATCATATTTTAAGAATTAAAAATAAAAAAGAAAATATTAATAAAAATTTATATAAAAAAAATATTTTTTTAAAAAAAATATATTATAAAAATAATTTTAATAAAAATAATAATAATTTTAAAAATATATTTTTTTTATATATTAATAATATAAATAATTATATAAATAAATTTATTAATAATTTTATTAATTTAAATATATTTAAAAAAAGAATTTTTTATAATAAAAAAAATAATAAATAATTATATAAATAATATATGATAAAAATAAAAAAATATAATCCTGAATATATAGAAAAAAAAGTACAAAAATATTGGAAAATAAATAAAATATTTAAAACAAAAAAAAATAAAAAAAAAGATAAATATTATTGTTTATGTATGATACCTTATCCTTCTGGAAATCTTCATATAGGACATGTAAGAAATTATACTTTAGGAGATATTATTGCTAGATATAAAAGATTAAATAATAAAAATGTATTACATCCAATAGGATGAGATGCATTTGGTTTACCTGCAGAAAATGCAGCATTACAAAATAAATTATCTCCTAAAGAATGAACTAATAAAAATATAAAATATATGAAAAAACAATTAAAAAGATTAGGTATAAGTTATGATTGAAATAAAGAAATTACTACATGTAAATCTGAATTTTATAAATGAGAACAATGATTATTTATTAAATTATTTAAAAAAAAACTAATATATAAAAAAAAAGATATAGTTAATTGATGTCCTAAAGATAAAACTGTATTAGCTAATGAACAAGTAATAAATAATAAATGTTGAAGATGTAATAGTAATATAAAATATAAAAGAATTTCACAATGATTCATTAAAATATCTAAATATTCTAAAAAATTATATAATGATATAAAAAAATTAAATAATTGACCTAAAAAAGTATTAAAAATGCAAAAAAAATGAATAGGTAAAATTAAAGGATGAGAAATAAAAATTAAAATATATAATTATAATAAATATATAAAAATATTTATTAAAAATTTAAAAAAATTAAATAAAATTATATTTATAAGTATATCAATAAATAATAAAATTTTAAATTTAATTAAAAAAAAAAAAATATATATATGTTATTATTTAAAAAAAAAAAATAATAATAATTTTAAAAAAAAAGGTATTAATAGTAATTTATATGCAATAAATCCTTTAAATAACAATTTAATACCTATATGAATTACTAATTTTACAGAAGAAAAATATAATAATGATGCTATATTTATTTTTAAAAATAATAATTATGAAAAATTTATTAAAAAACATAATATATTATATAAAAATAAATTTTGTAATATTAAATATAATAATTTAATAAAAAAATTAATAAAAAAAAAAATAATAAAAAAAAAAAAAATATATAAAATTAAAGATTGAGTAATATCTAGACAAAGATATTGAGGTGTACCAATACCAATAATAAAGATTAATAAAAAAAATATTTTAGTTAAAGAAAAAAAATTACCAATAAAATTACCAAAAGTAAATAATAATAATTTTTCTATAAATTTTTTAAAAAAAAATAATAAATGAAAATTTATTAAAATAAAAGATAAAATAGCAATAAGAGAAACAGATACACTTGATACTTTTATGGAATCATCATGATATTATTTTAGATATTTATCTCCACAAAATAAATTAAATATATTTAATAAAAATGATGCTAATTATTGGTTACCTATAGATATGTATATAGGAGGTATTGAACATGCAACAATGCATTTGATATATTTTAGATTTATACATAAATTTATAAAAGATATAGGATTAGTAAAATATTCTGAACCAGTTAAAAAACTTATTTGTCAAGGTATGGTATTATCAAAATCATATTTTTTTATAAAAAAAAAAAAAAAAATATGAGTACATCCATCAAATGTTAAAAAAATTATAAAAAATAATAAAAAATATTTTTATATAAAAAATAAAAATATTAAAGTTAAATATTTTGGCATAAATAAAATGTCTAAATCAAAAAATAATGGTGTTAATCCTATAGAAATAATTAAAAAATATGGTTGCGATACTTTAAGATTATTTATAATTTTTTCAACCCCTATAGAAAAAAATTTAATATGAAATGAAAAAAATATTAAAGGATGTTATAGATTTTTAAATAAATTATGAAATTTTGTAATAAAAATTAAAAATAAAAAAATTGTTAAAAAAAATATTAAAACAAAAAAAAATAAATATTTAAATATAAAATATATTTTATATAAAACTATAAAAAATGTTACAGAATATATAGAAAAAAAAAATCATTATAATGCAGCTATATCAACAATAATGTCTTTTTTTAATACTATAAGAAAAAAAAAAATAAAAAATAAAAAAGATATTTATATTATTAAAAAATGTATAAATAAAATACTTATTTTAATATATCCATTTACTCCACATATTTCATTTTATTTATGAAAAATTATGAAAAATAAAAAAATAATAGATAAAACATCTTGACCTAAAATTAATAAAAAAAAAATAAATTTTAAAATTAATATAAAAATTGCATTACAAATTAATGGTAAAACAAAAAATATTTTTATAATCAAAAATACATATAGTAAATTTAAAATTATTAAATTAATTATTAAAAATAAAAAAATATATAATTTAATAAAAGATAAAAAAATTAAAAATATAATATATGTTAAAAATAAAGTTATTAACTTTATATTTTAATCTTATATATAAATGAAAAAAATAAAATTTTATAAATTCATAAATTCTAATATATATAAAAAATATAATATTTTTCATATTATAGGAAATAATTATATACAAAGAAAAAAATGTGTAAATTATATTAAAAAAAAAATAAATAATAAAATAAAAAATATTAATATAATTAATTTTATTATAGACAAAAAAAATAATTTAAATATTATAAAAAATCATATTCTAAATAATAATTTATTTTCAATAAATAAATTATTAATAATAAACATTATTAAATATAATAATAATTTATATAAAAAATTATTAAATAACATTTCAATTAATATTAAAAATAAAAATATATATTTTATAATAATATATAATTATATTTCATATAATGAAAATATTATAAAATATTTTATTAAGAAAAAAAATATATTAATAAATTGTTTTAATAAAAAATTTTATAATAATAAAATATCTAATATATTAAAATATAAATATATTAAAAATATATTTTTATACTTAAATAAAAAAAATATTATTAAAATATTTTTTTTACTAAAAAAAATAAAAAAAAAAAATAATATAAAAAATATTATAATAAATATTTTATTTAAATATATTATTAATAATATTAATAAATTTAATAAAAAAAAATTAAATAAAATTTTTAAATTAATTAAAATATCTGAATTAAAAATTAAAAATAATATACATTTATCATGAAATTGTATAGAAATAATTATAATAAAAATTATTAAATAAAAAAAAATATAAATATATTAAATTTTATATAGAAATTCTTTTAGATATATTATTATAATATCTATTATTACTTTTTAAACTATTAATAAAAATATCTTTATCTGCATAAATAGTTATTTTTTTTTTAGCTCTAGTTAATGCAGTATATATCAATTCTTTATTTAATAAAGAAGAAAAATAATTTGGTAAAATTAATAAAACATGATCAAATTCTGAACCTTGAGATTTATGAACTGTAATACATCAAGTATGATCTCAATTTTTGATATTAACAAAATAAATAATTTTATATTTTTTTTTATAATCTATATGTAAAATTTTTAATTTATTATTTTCAAATATTATAAAACAAGTATCACCATTAAATAATTTTAGATCATTATTATTTTTAGTTATTATTATTGGTTCACCAAAATAATATGTTTTATTATTATTAATAATTAAATTAGATGATTTATTATTATTAATAAAATAATTATTTATATATTTATTTAATTTAATTAAACCATATTTAGTTTTTTTAATAACAGAAATAATTTGAAATTTATTAAAATAATGTAATAATTTTAAAAAATTATTTTTTTCTTTAATATATTTAAAATAATAAATATAATTACTAATACAATTTTTTAATAAAAAATCATAATTAAATTTATTAGAATCATAAAAATTAAAATTATTATTAAAATTATTTTTATATAAAAATTTTTCTATTTTATTTCAATCATTAATATTTAATAAATTAATAAATTTATTTAAATAAAATTTTTTATTAAATCTATAATTTTTAATTAAATAAGTTATATTATTATTTAACTTATTAATATCAATATATAATTTTACAAAATTTAAATTATATTTTAAAAAAAAATTTAAAAAAAAACTTATATTTTTTGAAAAAGAAAATTTATATTTACATATTTCATTAAAAACAGAACTGGATTTTATTGCTCCAATTTGATTACTATCACCTATAAAAATTATTTTATTAAATCTATTATTTAATAATATACACATATAATAAAAAACAAATAAATCTATCATAGAAGATTCATCAATAATTAAAATATTTATATTCAAAATATAATTATTTTTTAAAAATTCTTTTTTATAAAAAAAATTTAAACCTAAAAATTTATGTAAAGTAATTGCTTTATTAGGTAATTTTTTTTTAATTTTTTTTTTAACTTTTAATAAATCATAATTTTTATTTATATAATTAGTCAAACAAGAAGCAGATTTTCCTGTATATGAAACTATATTAATAGAATCCTTATATTTTAGTTTTAAAAATCTATATAATAATAAAATTATTTTAGTAATTAAAGTAGTTTTTCCAGTTCCTGGACCACCAGATATTATAGATACTTTATTAAAAAATATATTTAATATAGAAATTTTTTGATATATATCAATATCAATTTTATTTAAATAATATAAAATATTTAATATTTTTTTTTTACTTAAAAATATTTTTTTATTTAAATTAATTTTAAAAAAATTTATTATAGTTGTTTCATATACTCAATTTTTATATAAATAAATACATTCATTATATAAAATAAATGGTGTATTAAAATTATTATAATACATACTAATTATGTTATTTTTAAATAAAATATTTATACTTTTTTTAATAGAAATATATTTTTTAAAAAAAAAAAATAAGTAATTATTTATATTTTCAGAAAAAATATTTTTTTTTAAAAGTTTATTAATATATAAACATGTATTTCCTAATCTACTAGAAAAACTTAATAATGCAGAATATAACATAATAACTTCTGAATCAAAGTTATTTTTTATACAAAATAATTTAGAAAAATATATATCTAATAAATCTAATTCTTTATTTTTATAACATAATCATAAAAATTTATTTACATTAATAATACACATTATTATTATCCTTACTATATAAAAATATTTTCTAATTCTGAAATTAATTTAATTGTAGGTTTAAAATATGAAATACCAGTATAAGATCTATTATTATTAATATCAATAAATAAACCTCTTAAAAATATATAATATACTCCACCAAAATTATTGTTATAGTTATAATTTTTAAAATTTAACTTTAAGTATCTATGTAAAGCAAAAGAATATATTTGATATTGTATATCATATCTATGATATAAAATTGTTTTTAAAATATTTTTTTTATTATAAAAATTAAAATTATCACCTAATCAATTTAATTTATAATCTATTATATAAAATTTATTATTATACATAAATATAAAATCTATAAAACCATTTAAAAATCCTTTAACACTATATTTATATATATAATCTTTAGATAAACTAGATATTTTATTATATTTTTTTAGTATATTATTAAATTTAATAAAATCTATACTTTTATTAATAGGTAAAAAAAACTCAAATTCTTTAAAATAATTATTAGAATTTATATTAATTAAATTAATTTTTAAAGGATATAAAAAAACATTTAAAATATTTAATAAAATTTTTTTTATATTAAAAAAATATTTTTTTTTTATATTATAAATAAACATATTTTTTAATAATAATTTATTTTTTAATTTATCAAAAAAATTAATTTTTTCTAATATTTTATGAAAAAATATACCTATTTTTTTTCCTCTAGGTAAAATATTTACATATTTTTTATTTATAATGTTATTTTTACTAATATAGTTAGTATGTTTTTTAAATAAATTTACTATATTAGTAAAATTTATTATTTTATTTAATTTATTAATTTTATTAATTTTAATATTTAAATTATAATTTTTATTAAAAAAATATTTATAAATTTTTAAATCTTTTAATTTTATAAATTTATTTAAATTAATAAAATAATATTTTATATATTTACATTTTAAAAAAATTGAAAATATATTTTTAATATTTAAAAAATCAAAATAATTATTTTTAGATATTAATTTACCTATAGAAGTAAAACAAAATTTTTTATTATATAATTTTGATATTTCATATAATAAAATATTACATTGATATATAGATCTAGTAATTGCTACATATAATATTCTCATTTCTTCAGAAGATAATTCTTCATACATATAATTTTTATATTTTTTATTTTTATATAAATCAATATTAATTATATTATTTTTACGATTATGATATATATTATAATAATTACATAAATTTAAATTAATTAAAAAAGGTATTCAAACAATATTATATTGTAAACCTTTAGATTTATGAATAGTAGAAATTTTAATTCCATCATTTTTATTAAATATAGAACGTATATAATATTTTTTATTATAATTAATATTTATATTATTAATTTTTTTATTTAATCAATCTAATAATAAATATTTATTTTTAATTAAAAATGATTTTTTTAATAATATTTCAGCAATATGTGATATATTAATATCACTTTGTTCATCTTTATAATTATAATTATTATTTATATTTTTTTTTTTTTTTAATAAATATATAATTATAGAATAAATATTATAATCATTTCATATTTTATAATAACTATAAAAATCATCTATTATTTTTACATAAGTATTTTTATTTTCTAATAAATCATTTATATATAAAAAATCATATCCAAATATATTTGTTGATAATGCATTACGTATATTTAAATTTGATTCTGGATAAAGAATTCCCTTTAATATAAAAAAAATCTCTTTAGCTTCTAAAGAATTAAATACATTACTTTTATCTAAAATACAATCAACAGGTAAAAAAAATTTTTTAAAAACATCAAATAATAATTTAATCTCGTAATTTTTATATACTAATATTGAAATATCAGAAGGTAAAATATTTCTTTTAAAATTATTTAAATCATTTAAATAATATTTTTTAGAATTTAATATATTAAAAATTTTAATAGCACAAAATTTAGCTATTTTTTTTTTATAATTAAAATTATTAAAATTATTAATTATAAAAAAATTCATAGTTGATTTTACTTTTTTTTTTTTAAAAAATAATAATTTTTTATTATTTTTTGCAGGTAAAATAGAAAAATATTTTATATTATTAAATATAAATGGATTATTAAAATTGTTAAATAAAAAATTAATACTTTTAACTAAAATATAAGATGATCTTCAATTAATATTTAAAAAATATAAATAATCTATATTTTTTTTAAATTTTATATAACTAAAAATATTTGCTCCTCTAAAAGAATAAATAGATTGTTTAGGATCACCAACAAATATTATTTTTGTATCATTAAAATTTTTATTTAAATAAATTAATTTAAAAATTTTATATTGTAATAAATCAGTATCTTGAAATTCATCTATTAATAAAATAGGAAAATTTTTTCTAATATAATTACAAATAAAATTATTCCTATCTTTTAACAAAACAAAATATAATTTCTCTATTAAATCATTAAAACTTATACAATTATCTTTCTTTTTTAAAAATAAAATTTCTTTTTTAATATACTTAATACATTTAAAAATTATAAAATTATAAAAATCATTTTTTATTAAAAAAAGATAATCTATACAAGATAAAAGTAATTTATTTTTAATACTGATATTTATATTAAATTTTAATAAATATTTATAACTAAATTTATATATACATTTAGGAATATAAAAATTATTTGTATCACTTTTAGCTCATAAATTTATTTCATTTAAATATTTATTAATATTTATATATTTATATAAAAATTTATATTTTTTAATAGAAATAAATAATTTATATATACTATTAAAATTTAATAACCATCTTTTTTTAAAATTAATTATATAATTAATAATTTTATTATAACAATCATTTATAGAACTATATTTATTTAAAAAATTAAATTTTAAATTAGTAAAATTTAATATAGGTAAAATACAAAGAAATAATTTATTTGGATTAGATCAATAAAAATAAATAATTTCACTAATTAAAAAAGATAAATTATAAAAATATTTACGTCAAAATAAAATAACTATATTATATATAAAATTATTATTATAATTTATTATTTTAGAAAAATAATTTATATTAGAATTAATAAAATAATAATATAAAATTTTTTTGCAAAAACTATGAATAGTAAAAATAGAAAAATTATTTATATTATTTTCATAATCTATTATTAAATTCAATATATTAATTTTTTTTTTTATATGTAGATATATATTTTTTAAAAAATAATCATTTGTATTATGATTTTCAAATAAAATACGTAATTTAACAATATTATTTAATAACCTATTTTTTATTTCTAAAGTAGCTAAATCAGTAAAAGTAACAATTAAAATATTATCAATAAATAAATTATTAAATTTATAATCAATATTTATATTAAATAAAAATCTTAAATATATTAAAGATAATATATTAGTTTTACCAGTACCTGCAGATGCTTCTATTAAATTACTTTTTCCTAAAAAAATATTTAAAAAATTTGAACTATTAATATTTAACATATTTTTATATTTTTATAATTTATTTATTATTAAATTATTAAATACAGGTAATAACCAATATTCTATTTGTTTTATAATTAAATTAATATCTAAAATATTATAATATTTTTTAAACAAATAATTTATATATATATTATTAATTTCTTCTTTAAAATAATGATTATTATAGAAATAATTATAAATTTTTCTTTTAGCAATATTTAAATAAAAATTATTAACAATATTTTTATTTTTATAATTATAAGCAGAAAATATTCATAAATTACATAATCTAGGGAATAATAAAATAGGACAATTAAAATTATTTAAATATCCATTAGTATATTTAATTAAAAAATATTTAGAATCTTTTTTATTTAAATTAGAAAATGATCAAATATAATTATATCCATATATATAACTATTTTTTTTTCCTCCTAAATAACAATATATTAAATGATCTATCCATAATAATAATGCATCCATAATATATAAATTTCTTGGAAATCATTTAAATATACCATTATCATTAGATATAGTAAAATTACCTTTAATATATAAATTATTTATTTTAAAAAAAAATTCTTTATTAAAACAATTTAAATATTTTTCTTTAATTAAACTAATAAAATATAATATTTTATATTTTTCTTTTTTTCATATAATATTACCTATATGAGAAAAAGGTAAAATATTTATTTTTTTTAAATAATTTAAAATATCAAAATTATTAATATTATTATTAATTAATAAATTTATAATATTTAATTTAATATAATAATATTTATTATTATTTAAATTAAATAATTCATTATTATCAATATTTTTATTATAAATATAATAATTTAATCGAAAAACTTTTCTAAATAAATATTTTATAGGATTTAACCAAAAAATATGAAATTCTGATAAATTAATTAAATAATTACTTTTATAAATATCTAAAAAATTTGTTTTATTAATATAAAAATATTTTTTAAAATTTATTTTAATAATATTTTTTATTTTTTTAGAATATAAAATATATTTATTATTATTTCTAATAATATTAAATTTTAAATTATATTTATAATTAAATAAATTTAATACTTCAGATGGAAAAGAAAAAATATTTTTATCAAAATCATAATTAATATAACTAATATATAGTTTTTTTTTAGTAAAATATATTTTTTCTAAAAAAAAATATTTATCACTATTATATTTATCATGATCACCTAATCTAGGGTAATAATTAATCAAATTTAAACTACAAGTATTGTTTTGTTTAGGAAAAATATTATTATTTAAACCTATCATACAAACTATTTTATAAGGTAAAAATATTAAAGAAGAAAAAGAACAAAAATTTATATGACTTATAGAATATAATTTTCTAGAATTAGATTTTAAAAAAAAAATTAATATTTTTTTAAAAAATTCTAAATTTATTAACTTTTTATCTGAAGTAAATTTTTTATATTTATATAATTCATTAATCTTTTTATTTAATAAAATATTTTTAATTAAATATTTCTCATAAAAAAAATCTTTTAAAAATTTATTACATATATATATTCAATTATAAAAATTATATTCTTTATTTAAAATATCTTTTCAATAAAAAATTTTAAATACAAAATTACATATTTTTTTAATAAACTTATTAAAAAAATTACTAGACGGAAAAGAATAAGGAACAATATTATTTCAAATACTAAATTCATTATTAATACAATAACCTAATAAAATTCTTTTTATACTATCAATCCAAGTATGATAATTAAAATTATTATCAAATAATTTTTTTTTTAATTGTATAAAATTTAAATTTACTCCTATATCTTTTATAATATATAAAATTATATTTAGTTCATCATATGATATATTAAATTTTTTAAAAATTATTTCTTCTTTTAAGAAACTTAATAAATCACTAAAATTATAATCTAAATTATATATATTTAATAATTTAATAAACAAATCTAATATTTTATTATTATATTTATTATATTTTTTTAAAATTTTAAAAGGTAAATAATCCTTATATAAAGGATCAGAAAAAATTCCTTTAATATATGGATAATATTTTTCTATATCAGTAACATATACAATTATATCTTTAACATTAAAATTTTTATTTAATATTAAATTTAATAAAAATTTTTTTAATTGTTTAACTTCTTCTAAATATCCATTACAAGATTTTATTATAACAGAATTATCATTTTTAATATTAATATTATTATTAATTTTTAAAATATTTTCATATATATTAAAATTTTTAAAATGTAAAATACTATTTTTAATAGTATATAAAAAATTTTTCTTTTTTATATTTTTAAAATATTTTTTTTCATTAATATTTATTTCAAAAAATAAAGATAAATATTGAGCAAAATATTTACCATAATTAATTAAAAATATATTTAAATCATTAATATTTTCATTATTATTAACATTATTATATGTATAATATAAATTTATATCATATCAATATTTATAACAAGGATTAATTAAAAAATAATCAACTTTAATAAATCTTGATACTTTATATAAAATATTTAAATATATTGGTGGAATATTAATAATATTAAATATCAAAATATGATTAATTTTGTTTTCAGGAAATTTATATTTTTTTTTTTTTAAAATATTTAAAATACTATAATAAATAGTAGATTTGTTTCACTTACAAGATAATTTTTTTATAAAAAAATTATTTATTTTTATTCATAATATTCTTTGTCATTCATAATTAATATTATTTTTAATTTCTTCAATAACAATATTATTTTGTCATTTATTTAATCAATCTACTCTATACATAAGATATTCATCATAAATATTAGATATTCGTATAGATAAATTAAATAACTTATTATTATTATAATCATTTTTTAAATATCTTTTTATAATATAAAATTCTTTAAAATTAATACATTTTGGTAATAAATATAGTATTACTAATATTAAATTATTTTTTTTAAAAAAATAATTATTTGATATTTTTGGAAGCAAAATTTTATATAATTTTCATATAAATTTTCCTGTTAAAATAAATTTCAAATTTGCATATATACCTATTTTATTAGCTAAAAACATTTTCAACATTAAAGATATATTATTATTAGGTATTAATATAAAAAAATTATTTAAAAAAATATTTTTTTTTTTTTTATATATAATGTTAAACATTTTATTTTTTAAAATATTTAAATTATTAGACTGATATAAAGTAAACATAATTAAGTAATTTATAATAATTAATAAAAAAAATAATATTAAAAATAAAAATATAATATTACAGATATAATAAACAAAAAAATACAAAAATAAAATTCTTTATTTCTATTAATAAATAAATATAAAAATGGAATTCTAAATTTATATTTACAAGGTCATAGAAAATATATACCACGGTTAGTAATCATATCAGCTAAAATATGACTTATATAACCTACATAAATACCAATAATAATATTTAAATCTAAAATAAAAAAAAAATTTAAATATATAATTATATTAAATATAATAAATAAGAAAAATAAACTATGTGTAATAGTTCTATGTTTAAAAAAATAAAACAATAAATAAGAAATTATTTTAAATTTATAACCAATATAAGATCTAGGATGATCTATATCTGGAAATATAGAAAAAAATAAAGCAACAATTGTTATACATCATATATTATAATTTATATTAAGTAAATTTAAAATTTTAATCAAAAATATAATTAAAGAACAGCAAAATATTAAATGATTTTTTATATACATTTAAATATTAAAATAATAATAAGATTATTATATATTTATATTTATTTTTTTTTAATATATAAATATTAAATATTTATATTATAAAATTATAATATAATATAAACATATATGTGTATATAATAATATTATTTAAATAAATAAAATATGTTTAAAAATAGAGATCATAGATTAATTAATAAAAAATTAAATTTATATCATATAAATGATATTTCTCCAGGAATGATATTTTGACACCAAAATGGATTTATAATTTTACAAAATATTAAAAAATTAATAAGAAAAAAAATATATAAATATAATTATAAAGAAGTAATAACACCTACTTTAATTAATAAAAATATTTGAATAAAAAGTGGACATTGAAAAAATTATAAAAAATTTATTTTTTCTACAAATTTTAAAAAAAATGATTTATGTATTAAACCCATGAATTGTTTAGGACATATTAATATATATAATTATAAAATTAGATCATACAAAAAATTACCAATTAGAATATTTGAATTTGGTATATGTTATAGGAATGAAAATTCAGGATCATTACATGGTTTAATAAGAACAAAATCTTTTACTCAAGATGATGCACATATATTTTGTAGTATATATCAAATAAATAAAGAAATATATAAATGTATAAATATGATATATGAAATATATAATACATTTAATTTTAAAAAAATATATATATATATTTCAACAAAACCAAAAAAATATATAGGAAATAAAAAAATATGAAATATAGCTGAAAAACAATTAAAACATGTTTTAAAAAAAAAAAAAATAAAATTTAAAGTAAAAAAATATGAAGGAGCTTTTTATGGGCCTAAAATAGAATTTATATTAAAAGATTTTTTAGAAAGAAAATGACAATGTGGAACTATACAGTTAGATTATTTTTTATCAAAAAAATTAAATATTTTTTATATAGATAAAAATAATAAAAAAAAAAATCCAATTATAATACATAGAGCAATATTAGGATCATTAGAAAGATTTATAGGAATATTAATAGAACAATATAATGGTATATTACCTATATGGTTATGTCCAATTAAAATAGTTGTAATAAATATTTCTATTAAACATATAAAATATTCTAAATATATACTTAAAAAATTAAAAAATAAAAATATACATTCTATTGGTGATTTTGAAAATAAAAAAATAAACTTTAAAATAAGAAAATATACTTTACAAAAAATACCTTACATGATAATATGCGGCGATAATGAAATTTTAAATAAAAATATTAATGTAAGAAAACTAAAAAATAATAAATTATATAATATAAGTTTAAAAAAATTTATTAAAAATATTAAAAATAAAATTAAAAAATTTAAATAAGGAAAAAATTATTAAAATTAATAAAAAAAGAAATCTTAAAAACATACACAGAATAAATAAAGAAATAAAAAATTATAAAATTAAATTAATAGATGATATAAATAAAAAAACTAATATTTTAAAAACAAAAGAAGCTTTAAATATAGCTAAAAAATTAAATTTAGATTTAGTAGAAATTAATTCTACTATATATCCTCCTATATGCAAAATATTTAATTATGGTAAATATATATATAAAAAAAATAAAAGAAGTAAAAAAAAAAATAAACAATATATAAAAGAAATAAAATTTAGACCAAATACTAGTAGTAATGATTATAGTATAAAAATAAATAATATTATTAAATTTATAAAAAAAAAATATAAAGTTAAAATTACAATATGATTAAGAGGAAGAGAAATATTACATAAAAATATTGCAATTAATATGCTTAATAAAATACAAAAAAAATTAGAAAAAAATAGTAATTTATACTATATAATTAAAAAAATAGAAGGTAGAATAATTACTATGATTTTAACACCAAAAAAAAAATAAATATGATAAAAATAAAAACTATAAAAGCAATAAAAAAAAGAACAATAAAAACATATTCTGGAAAATTTAAATATAAATCTTCTAATTTAAATCATATATTAACAAAAAAAAAAAGAAAAAGAAAAAGAAAATTAAAAAACAAAAAAATAATTAATAAAAATAATATTAAAATAATTAAAAAAATAAATCCTTATTTATAATAAATAAAATATATGATAAGAATAAAAAGAGGAGTGACCTCACATAAAAAACATAAAAAAATATTAAAATTAGCTAAAGGATATTATAGTTCTAGATCTAAAACATATAAATGTGCCAAACAATCAATAATAAAAGCTGGACAATATTCTTATAGAGATAGAAAACAAAAAAAAAGAAATTTTAGAAAAATATGAATAATGCAAATTAATGCTAAAGTTAGAAAATACGGTATTACATATAATAAATTTATAAATAAATTAAAAAAAATATCTTTAAATATAAATAGAAAAATACTTTCAGAAATTATAAATAAAGAAACTAAAAGTTTTAAAAAAATAATTTTATTAATAAAAAAAATTAAATAATTTTATTATAATTTATGTTTAAATATATTAAAAAATTTAATAAAGAAATTAAGAATATAAAAAATATTAAAGATATAAAAAAAATAAAAATAAAATATTTAAATAAAAATAAATATATTAAAAAATTAACAAAAATTATCAAAAATTATCCTAAAAAAAAAATACCTATTTTAGGTAAAAAAATAAATAATATAAAAAAATATATAATTAAAAAAATTAAATTATACGAAAAAAAAATATATATTAAAAATATTAAAAATAAAAATAATAATAATATTAATTATATAGATATATCATTACCTGGTAAAATACCTATAATAGGAAATATACATCCAATTACATATATTTTAAATAAAATAGAAAATTTTTTTTTTGAATTAGGATTTAAATATATAGAAAATTATGAAATAGAAAATAAAAAATATAATTTTGACTTATTAAATATTAAAAAATATCATCCTTCAAGATCATTAAAAGACACATTTTGAATTAAAAAAAATATTTTATTAAGAACACATACATCATCTATACAAATAAAATATATGAAAAAAAATAAACCTCCTATGAAAATAATAACTTCAGGATGTGTATTTAGAAAAGATGATGATAAAACTCATACTCCTATGTTTCATCAAGTAGATTGTTTTATTGTAGATAAAAATATAAATTTTTCTAATTTAAAATATTTAATTATAAAATTTATTTATTTTTTTTTTAAAAAAAATATAAAAATTAAGTTTATTCCATCTTATTTTCCTTTTACTGAACCTTCAGCAGAAGTATTTATAAAAAATAAAAATAAAGAATGATTAGAGATAATAGGATGTGGTTTAATACATCCAAAAATATTTAAAAATGTAAACATAAATAATAAAATATATTCAGGTTTAGCATTAGGTATAGGAATAGAAAGATTAATAATGTTAAAATATAATATTAAAAATATAAAAACATTATATAAAAATGATATTAGATTATTAGAACAATTTTAATTTTAGGATTAAAATGAAATTTTATGAAATATGAATTAAAAAATACATTAAATATAATTTAAATATTAAAAATATAATAAATTTACTAAAAAAAAATGGATTTGAAATAAAATATATAAATTTATTAAAAAATAAAAATTATATATTTACAAAAATAATTATATATAAAAAAATATCTAATAAATTATTTTATATAATTTTTTTTTATCTTAATAAAAAATATAAAATATATATAAAAAATATAAAAGAAAATATAATTAATAAATATATTATATTATTAAAAAATGAAATTAAAAATAAAATTTTAAATTACAAAAAAATACAATTTAATATTAATTATATATATATAATATATAAAGACAAAATAAATTTAAAAAATACTATCAATTATATTAATAATAATAATTTATTCAAAATTAATATACCATTTGATAAAATATATTATAATAATTTATATTCTTTATCTAAAATAATATCATTATTAATAAAAAAAAATATATATATTAATAAAAATTATAATTTAAAAAATAAAAAAAATAGTTATAAACTAATTATTAATTATAATAATAAAAATATTGTAAATTATAAATACTTAATTATAAAAAATATAAAAAATATATATAAAAAAATATATTTATGTAATAAATATTATTTAAAAAAATTGAAAATAAATATTAAAAATAATATTTTAGATATTTTAAATATAAATTTAATAAAATTTGGACAAAAAGTAATAATATTAGATTTTGATAAATTAAAAAAAAATAATAATATTAAAAATAAATATGACATTATTATTAATAATAATTTATTATTATACCAAAATATAAAAAAATATTATATTAATAAATATACTAAAAATATAATTCTTTTATCTCCATTATTTAAATATAAATATATACTAAAAAAAAATATTTTAAATAAAAAAAATATTTTAAATAAATATATAAATAATCAACATAATTTTATACAAAATTTATCTTTATATAAAATTTCAAAAACTATTATAAAAAATTATAAAGGAAATATTATTTCTAATATTAAAATATTAAAAAATAAAAAATTAAAAATAAAAAATAAATTATTTTATATAAATTATAAATATTTTAATAAAAAAATAGGTATTAAAATAAAAAAAAATAAAATTATAAATATAATCAAACAATTAGAATATAAAATAATTAAAAAAAATAAAAATAATTTATATATCAAAATACCAAAATGAAGAAAAGACATATTAATTATAGAAAATATAATTAAAGATATAATAAATATGTATGGTATAAATAATATACCAATAAAAACATTTTTAACTAATATAAAAATTAATAAAAATAATAATAAAAAATTATATAATATAAATTATATTAAAAATATATTAATTAATATAGGATACAAAGAAATAATTAATTTTCATTTAACTAATAAAAAAGAAGAATTTTATTTTATAAAAAAAAATATAAAAAATAATATTAAAATATATAATCCTATATCTAATAAAACAAATTTATTAAGAAAATATTTGATACCTAAAATATTAAATATATTAAAATATAATGTTTTAAGAAAACAAGAAATAATAAAATTATTTGAATTAGGAAAATGTTATAAAATTAATAAAATAAATAATAAAATATATCAATATAATAAACTATCAATGATAATATATGGATATAAAAAAAAAGATTTATGATATTCTGAAAATAAATTATTTGATTTTTATGATATAAAAGGTGATTTGGAATATATTTTTATAAAACTTAAAAAATATAAATTTCTTAAAATAAAAAAATCAAATTATTCTTTTTTTGATAAAATGCAAAATGCAAATATATATTTTAAAAAAAAAAAAATTGGTTATATAGGAATGCTAAATAAAAAAATACAAAAAGTATATTATTTTAAATACCCAGTATTTTTTTTAGAAATTAAAGTTGAAAATAAAATATTTAAAAAATATAATAAAATAAATGAAATATCTAAATATATAAATATTGTTAAAGATATTACTTTAACAATAGATCAAAATATATGTATATATAAAATAATTGATTTATGCTTATCAATAAATAAATATATAATTAAAAAAATTAATATAATCAAAATATATAAAAATAAAATTTTAAAAAATAATAAAAAAAAAAATATTACTTTAAGAATTAATATTCAAAATTATAAAAAAAATACAACAAAAAAAGAAATTAATAATATTATTAATAAATGTAAAAACACATTAAAAAAAAAATTTAATGCCTTAATTGATTAATAAATGAATTATAAAAAAAAAGATATTATAAACTATATTAATAATAATACAAAAATAAAAAAAATACATATTAATAATATTATTAATATTTTATTTAAAAAAATTATTCATTATATTTTAAAAAAAAAAAATATAATTATAAAAAAATTTGGTAAATTTATTATAAAAAAAATAAATCCAAAAAAATTATTTAATTTAAATATTAAAAAATATTTTATAATTAATAATAAAAAAATAATTAAATTTATATTTAGTAAAAAATTTAAAAATAAAATACAAAAATTTAAATATTTATATAAAAAATAACAAAAATTAATTAATTTTTTTTTATAAATAAATAAAATATTATAATAAAATTATTTTATTATTAATAATATTTAAATATAATTTATATATAAATTTAAATTAAAATATAATAAAAAATAAAATAAATTTAAATATAATATGAATAAAATAATAATAAAAAAAAAATATATTAAATATAATAATATTAATAAATTAACATTTATATATATAAAAAAAAAAAAAAATAAAAATAATAAAATTATTTTAATAATTAAAAAATTTTATAATACAAAAAAATATTTAAAAAATATAATTTTAAAATTAATAAATAATAATTTTAATATAATAATACCAAATTTATTAAAAAATATAAAAAATAATCCTAATTTAATAAAAGATAAATATATTATATATAATATAAATAAAATTATTTTATGATTAAAAAAAAAAAAAAAAAAATCTAAAATAATAATAATAGGTATATATAATTTAAGTAGACTATCATGATTATATTCATATATATATTTTAAATATATATATTGTACTATATCAATAGATAATAAATTAATTTATAAAATAAACAATAAACATCAAATAAGTCCTATAGATATAATTTTAGATATTAAAATACCATTTTTATGTATATACAATAAAAAAAAAGGTGATAAAAATTTAAAAAAAATAAAAAAAAAAATAAATAAAAATAAAAAAATTAATTTTATTATTTACAAAAATAAATTAAATAAAAAAAAATATAATAATAATTTTTTTCTAAAATCAATAAAAAATATAATATTAAATTTTTTATATAAATGAATTAAATAATATTTAATATTATTTAAAAGTAAAAATATTTATAAAGGAATAAACATTATGGAAAAATATTCATATAATTTTTATAATTCTACAAATAGTAATATAAAATTTTATATAAGTAAAGTTTATGCTTGAATGGCTTGTGGTTTATTAATTACATCATTTATATCATGATATATTACTAAAATACCTTTTATTTTAGAAATGATGTTTTTTAACAGAATATTTTTATTTACAATACTAATTTCACAAATAATAATAGTTTTTATATTATCTAATATGATAAATAAAATATCTGTTAATACAGCAATATTATTATTTATAATATATTCTATATTAACAGGTATTTCTATATCAAGCTTATTTTTAATATATACATATTCTTCTATAACAATATCTTTTTTTGTTTGTAGTTTAATGTTTAGTTTAATGAGCATATGAGGTTATTATTCTAAATCAGATTTAACAAAAATAGGAAATATTTCTTTAATATTATTAATAGGTATGATAATATCAACTTTAATTAATAATATATTAAAAAGTAATTTAATAGTATGAATTACATCATATTTAGGTATATTATCATTTTGTATATTAATAGCATGAGATACACAAAAATTAAAAGAAATAGGATTAAATATTTTAAATAATAATGATAATAATAATGAACAATTAAAAAAATATTCTATTTTAGGAGCATTAATTTTATATTTAGATTTTATTAATTTATATTTAATAATATTAAAATTAGCTGGGATAAAAAATAAAAATAATAATAATAAAAATAAAAATAAATATTAAAAAAAATATATTTTCTTATAAGAAAAAATCTTTTCTTATAAGAAAAATTATTTTAATTTATTAAATAATTTAATTGAATTAAATATTATTTTTTTAGCTTCATGTATATCATATCAATTATCTATTCTAGTTCATTTATTATATTCCATATCTTTATAATGTTTAAAAAAATAAAATATTTTATCTAGTAAAATATTTGGTACATCACATATATCATTATAATTATTATATTTATTAGTTATAGTATAATTGGGTACTGATAAAATTTTATAATCTTTACCAGATTCATCTTCCATTTTTAATACTCCTATAGGACGACAATGAATTACTGAACCAATAAAAAAAGGAAACTCTGAAATAACCATTACATCAAGAGGATCATTATCTAAAGATAATGATTTATTAATATAACCATAATTAAATGGATATGAAATAGGATTTTTTATAAATCTATCTATTCAAATATTATTATACTTTTTATTTATTTCATATTTTATATTACATGTATTAAATGGTATTTCTATAATAACATATATATCATCAGGTATATTTTTTCCACTAGGAATATTAAAAAAATTATTCATATATTCTCATTGATAATTTAAAAAAATTAATAATATTTAAAATTCATAATATATTATAATATATTATGAATAATAATTTAATAAAAAAATATAAAGAAAAAATAATTAAAATATTTAATAAAATTAAAAAAAATACAAATAGCGATTTACAAATATTAACTAAAATAAAAAAAGAAAATAAAATAACAATTAAAAATCAAAAAATTAATAATATAGAATTTAATAAAAATATATATATAAATATAATAGTTTATTTTAAAAAGCATAAATATATAATTATATTAAATAATTTTAATAAAAAAAATATTAAAAAATGTATTAATTATATTAATAATAGTATTAAATATACTAAAAAAGATATATACAATATATTACCTAATAAAAAAAAATTTTTAAAAAAATATAAAAAAAATTTAGGTATATATTTTAATGAAAATATTAATATCAATGATTCATTAAATATAATAAAAAATATAGAAAAAAATACTTTAAATATAAATAAAAATATATTTAGTGATGGAACTTCTTTTATAAAAAAAGAAAATATATATATAATATATAATAATTATAAACATTTTAAAATATATAGAAATAAAAAATATTTATTAATTCACAATATAATTATGAAAATAAAAGATTTAATGGAATATGAATCAATTTATATTTATAAAAATAAACTATCAGATTTAATAAATAAATATCATTTTTTAAGTAAAAAAATAATAAATAAAATAAAATTTAAATTTAATCAAAAAAAAATATTAACTCAAAATATACCAGTAATATTTAATAATGAAATAAGTACAGAAATATTTACGTATTTAATAAATTCAATATATGGAAATAATATATATAATAAAATATCTTTTTTATACAAAAAATTAAATAAAAAAATATTACCAAAATGAATTAGTATTATAGAAGATCCTTTTTTTTATAAAGGAATAGGTTCAAAACCATTTGACAATGAAGGTATGAATACAAAAAAATATTATGTTATTAAAAATGGTATTTTAAAAACATGAATATTAAATTCATATTACTCTAGTAAATTAAATATTGAAAATACATGTAATGATGGAGGAATTCATAATTGAATATTTAAAAAAGAAAATAAAGAAATTAATTTTAAAAAATTAATTAATATTATGAAAACAGGTATAATTATAGATAAACTATTAGGACAAGGAATAAATATAAATACAGGATTTTATTCTAAAGGAATATCAGGATTTTATGTAGAAAATAAAAAAATTAAATTTTATATTAATGAAGCAACTATATCAGGAAATTTAAAATATTTATTTAAAAACATCATAAATATGAGTAATGATATTAACCATAATTCAAAAATAAAATGTGGTTCAATTTTAATAAAAAAAATATTAGTTACTAGCAAATAAAACATTACAATTATTTTTTTTAAAATAATTGTATAAATATCTAAAAAAAATAACTTATATATAATAATATTTTATAAAAAAACATAAAAAAAAATAAATTATTGTAAATAATATAATAATATTTCTCATAAATATTAATATATTTATATTAAAAATTATATTTTATAAAAAATATATATTATTTAAATAAATAAAATAAAAAAAATATTAATATATTATATTATTTATATTTTTTTTTTAAAATTGATATTACAGGTAAATTTTTATCTTTTATATAATTTAAGAAAGCTCCTCCACCTGTAGATATATAAGATATATAATTTATTGCATTAAAAAATTCAATTGCAAATATTGTATCTCCTCCACCAGCAACTATAAAAGCTTTACTTTTTATTATAGAATCTATAATAATTTTAGTGCCTTTTCTAAAATTAGGAAACTCAAATACTCCAACAGGACCATTTCATAAAATTGTTTTAGCTTTAGAAATAATATTATAAAATAAAATAGAAGTTTTATCTCCAATATCCATAATTTCTTCATTATTACTAATATTATTAACATTTTTAACATAAGATAAACTATTTTTAGAAAAATTTTTTCCAACTCTACAATCAATAGGAATAGGAATATTATATTTATTACGCAATTTTTTAGCTAAATTTATATAAGAAGGTTCATATAAAGATTTTCCTACTTTATTATCTATTGATATAAATGTATTTGATATACCTCCTCCTACTATTAAAGTATCAGAAACCTTTGCTAAAGAATTTAAAAAACTAAATTTAGTAGATATCTTTGAACCTCCTACTATAGATACTAAAGGTCTTATAGGATTTATAATAATTTTTGATAAATTTTTAATTTCAGAACAAAATAATAAACCAATACATGATAATTTAGCATATTTAATTATTCCATAAGTAGAAGAATGTTTTCTATGTGCAGTAGCAAAAGCATCCATTACAAAAATATCACAAAATTCCGCATATTTTTTTGATAATTTTAAATCATTATATATTTCTCCTTTATTAAAACGAACATTTTCTAAAACTAAAATATCTTTTTTAGAATGAAAATCTATATTTTTTTTATGTAAATAATTTTTTATTAATAAAACATTTGTATTTAAAGATTTTTTAATATATTTAACTATAGGTAATAAAGAATATTTTTTATTATATTTACTATTAGTAGGTCGACCTAAATGAGAACAAATTATTACATATCCTCCTTTATTTAAAATATATTCAATAGTAGGTAAAGACAATTTTATACGTCTATCAGAAATTATTTTACCATTATTAATAGGTACATTTAAATCTAATCTAACTAAAACTTTTTTATTAAATAAATTTACATCTTTTATTGTTAAAATAGACATTTAAATACCTTTAAAATATAAATTAAAAAAAATTTTTTAAAAAAGCTATATTTTTAAAAAATAATATTTAAATAACTTATTGATTTAAAATATTATAAATATTAATTATTAAATTACTAACTCAAATAGATATTCTTCTATTAGTAAATTCAGATTGATTATGTTCATCTATCATTAAACCAATAAAATAATTTTTATTAAATAAACTTTTTGAATAATTAAATTTATAATTATTAATAGGTCAATAACCTATTATATAACCATTTTTTTTATATACTATATTATATAATTTATAAACAGAATTACAAAAACAATTACTATAATCTTTCTGATTACCACAACCAAAAAATGAAACAATTTTTTTATTAAAATTTATTTTTTTAAAACAACTTAAAAAATCATCTCAATCATATTGTAATTCACCTTGATATCAAGTTGAAGTACCTAATATTAATATATCATAATTTAAAAAATCATTTTTAGAACTTTCAGAAATATTTAAAATATCAACATTAAAATAATTATTAATTTTTTTTTTTATAATAAAAGCAATTCTTTTAGTAACACCAGTATCACTACCAAAAAATATTCCTATATTATACATATAACTCCAAAATTATATAAAATAAAATAAAATTAATTAAAATATACTATTTAAAATATTATAATATAATTATTATGATTAATACAAATAAAAAAATTATAATTATAGATTCTGGTATAGGTGGATTATGTATATTTAAAATTAATATTATTAACAAAAATAATTGTATATATATTATGGATAATAGAGGTTTTCCTTACGGAAATAAAAATTATATATATATAGCAAAAAGATTATTAAATATAATAAATTATATAAAAAAAAAATATTATATATTATTTATTATAATTGCATGTAATACTGCTAGTATTATATGTTTAAAATATATAAAAAAAAAATTTTTTTTTCCAATAATTGGAATATTTCCAAATATAAAAAAAGCTTTAAAAATTACCAAAAATAATATAATAATATTATTAGGAACATATATTACAATTAATTCAAATTATATATATAAATATATTAAAAATATATTAAATAAAAAAATAGTTAAAATATATTCATCAATATTAGTAAAAAAATCAGAAAAAAAAATAAAATATAATAAAAAAATAAAAATAAACAAAATAATAACAAATAAAATAAATAAATATAAATATGCAGATACAATTATATTAGGTTGTACACATTTTTATTTTTTAAAAAATGAAATAAAAAAAATATTTAATAAAAAAATATATTGTATTGAATACTTAAATGAAATAAAAAAAAAAATAAATAAATATATTAATATTAAAAATAAAAATAATAAAAAGTATTTTTTTTATACTAAAAAAGAAAATTTTAATAAAATATTTATTAAAAATATAAAAAAAAAATATAATTTTACAAAAATAAAAAATTTAAATATATAGACATACTATATATATATATGAAAAATATAATTATAATAAATTTATTAAAAATTTATTGAAAAAATATGTATTTAATATATTTAATTAATAATTTAATTAAATATCCATATATAATAATACTACATTTTTTTTTCATATATATATATATAAAACAAAAAAAAAAAATTAAATATTATAAAATAATAAATTTTATATTAATACCATTATTATTAATAATATTTAAAAAAATAATTAAAAATATTTTTTATATAAATAGACCATATAAATATATAATAATAAAAAAAAATATGCTAATTAAATATCCAAAATGATTAATAAATTTTTGAAAAAAAAAAAATGATAGTTCTTTCCCTTCAGGACACACAATGTTTTCTTTTTTTTGAATCATGATATTTTTTAAAAAAAAAAAAATATTATATATAAAAATAATAATAATATTATTAATATTAATTATAATTAGCAGAATATTGTTATATTTTCATAATATAGAAGATATATTATTTAGTATATTAATAAATTTATTATTTAAAAAAATATTATTTTATATATACTAAATTTATATTTTAAATATTGAAAAATCTTTAGCTATATAAGTTTTAGAAAAAAATTTACGACAATCATTTAACATTTTAATAATATCTTTATAAGAATATCTTGAACTAAAATGAGTAATAATTAATTTTTTTACATTATATTTTTTAGCTAATAATGCTGCTTGTATATTTGTAGAATGTCCTCTAGAATTTGCTTCTTTATACATATTATTATTTAAAGTTGATTCATGAACTAATAAATCTAAATTATTTAAATAAATACAACTATTTTTTAAAGGAGATGTATCACCTAAAATACTTATACTTTTACCTAATATTTTTTTTCCTAAATATTTTTTTCCGTCTAATAATCTATTATTAAAATAAATTTTTTTACCTAATTTTAAATATTTATATATATGACTAGGATATATATTTTCACTAATTAATTTTTTAACATTTAAATGACCATTTTTATCACATTTTTTAATTTTATAACCATAACATTCTATTGAATGATTCAATAAAAAACAATCTACTTTATATACACCATTATTAAATAATTCTCCTTCATTAATTTCAAAAATATTTAAAGGAAAATTAATATAAGAATTCGTATATTTTAATGACATATATATATATTTTTTTATTCCTTTACTACCATATATTTCTAAGCTATTATTACAATTATTAATTGATCTACTAGTTAATAATCCTAATAAACCAAAAATATGATCTCCATGCATATGGGTTATAAAAATTTTTCTAATTTTAGTTAATTTTATAGAAGTATATAAAATTCTATGTTGAGTAGCTTCTCCACAATCAAATAATCAAATTTCATATATATTACTATTTAATATAAGAGCTATACTACTTACATTTCTTCTACTAGAAGGACTTCCTGCATTTGTTCCTAAAAATTGTATATACATTATTTAAAATTCCAAAATTACTAAAATTTTATAATTAATTAAATTATAATTAAATAAATAAAATATTACATATATTTAAATAATTAAAAAAAATATTTTTTTATTATATATAAATTTTAATATAATATTAAAATTAATATAATACAAAAAAAATAAATATTATTTATTAATAACATAATTCAAAAAAAAAAGTAAAAAAAATATTTGTAAATATTTTATTATAATTAAAAATTAATATTATATATTTACAAAAAAAAAATAAATAAAATAAAATTAATTATATTAAAATAAATAAAAATATATTTTATATATTTAAAATATATAAATAAAATTTTAAAATATAAAAAAAATATAATAATATATATATAAATATTTTATATAAAATATAAATATATATACTATTCATTATAGTATAAAAAAAAATATTAAAATAAGTTTATTTATATAAATATTTTAATAAAATATATAAAATCATTAAAAAATAATTTTTTACATAATAAAATATACACAATTAATTAAAAAAAAATATTTTTTTTTATATTTAAACAAAATGATTTTTATATTTAATATAAATAAAATTTTTTTATTTTTTTTTAAGAATTAATAAAAATATATTAAATATTTTAATACATAAAATATAAAATATTATTAAATTTTAAAAAAATACTAAATAATATATATATATATATATATAAATTAAAAAATATTTTATATTTTTAGAAAAATATTTTAAAGAAAAACTAAAAATATTTATATATTATAAATAAATAAAATTATTAATAAAAAAAAATAAAAATAAAATTTAATTAAAATTATGAAAAAAAAAAATAAAAATTTTATATATAAAAAAATAATTAAAGATTTAAATGAAAATAAATATAAAAAAATTATTACTCGTTTTGCTCCTGAACCAAATGGTTATTTACATATAGGACATGCAAAATCAATATATTTAAATTTTCAAATAGCTAAAGATTTTAATGGTATATGTAATTTAAGATTTGATGATACTAATCCTAATACAATAAAAAAAATATATGTAAATAAAATTAAAAAAGATATTTTATGATTAGGATATAAATGAAATTCAAAAACTAAATATGCTTCTAATTACTTTAATAAATGTTATAAATATGCAATAGAATTAATTAAAAAAAAATTAGCTTATGTAGAAGAATTATCACCTAAAAAAATAAAAAAATATAAAGGTGGATTATTTAAAAAAGGTATAAATAGTCCCTATAGAAACAGAACTATAAACGAAAATATTTATTATTTTAATAAAATGAAAAATGGAGAATATAAAGAAAAAGAAGCTTGTTTAAGAGCTAAAATTAATATGAGTTCAAAAAATATTATTTTAAGAGATCCTATATTATATAGGATTAAATATAAAAAACATTTTAGAACAAAAAATAAATGATGTATATATCCTACTTATGATTTTTCACATTGTATATGTGATTCTATAGAAAAAATTACACATTCATTATGTACTTTAGAATTTCAAAATAATAAATTTTTATATAATTGAATATTAAATAATATAAATATTAAATATAAATCAAGTCAGTATGAATTTTCTAGATTAAATATAAGTAATAATATAACTTCAAAAAGAAAAATATTTTTTTTAATTAAAAATAAAATTATTAAAAAATGAGATGATCCTAGATTAATGACTTTATCAGGTATGAAAAATAAAGGATATACTTCTAAATCTATATTAAATTTTTGTAAAAATTTAGGTGTAAGTAAACAAGAAAGTATTATAGATATTAAATTTTTAGAAAATTTTTTAAGAAAAGATTTAAGTAAAATTTGCCCTAGAATAATGGGAATAATAAATCCTTTAAAAATAATATTAACTAATATAAAAAAAAAATATATAATAAAAATGCCTAATCATCCAAAAAATAAAAATATGGGTACAAGAAAAAATTTTTTATGTAAAGAAATATATGTAGATAAAAAAGATTTTCAAATTAAAAAATATAAAAAATTTAATAAATTATATTTAAATAATATAATAAAATTAAGATATTCAGGAATGATAATTATAAAAAAAATTATTAAAGATAAAAAATTAAATATTAAATATATAAAATGTAAATATTTAAAAAATAAAAAAAAAAACAATAAAATAAAAATAATACACTGAATTTCTAAAATAGATTTATTTAAAATTAAATATAAATTTTTTAATAATTTATTTAAAAAATATAATATTAAAAAAAACAAAAATATAAAAAAATATATAAATAACAAATCTATAATTGAAAAATATGGTTATATTGATAAAAATATATTTTTAATAAAAAAAAAATTTTTTCAATTAGAAAGAGAAGGTTATTTTATAATAAAAAAAAACAAATTACAAAAAATAATATCATTAAAAAATTATTAATAAATTAAAATATTTAAAAATTAAATGTATATAAAAAAAAATAAAGATAATAATTTTATTAAAATATTAAATTTAATTAAAATTAAACCATATAAAAAAAAAAATAATGAAAAATATATGAATATTAATCAATTAAAACATTTTAAAAAAATATTATATAAATTAATAAAAAAAATAAATAATAATAAATATTATTCATATAATTTTAAAAAAAAAAAAATAATAAAAAATAAAAAAATTAATTTAAATTTAATTAATAAAAATCTAGAAAAAAAAATAATAAATAAAATAATTTATACTATAAAAAAAATTAAAAATAATACTTTTGGTTTCTGTGAAAAATGTAAAAAAAAAATAGGAATAAAAAAATTAGAAATTAACCCAACAAATAAATTATGTACATATTGTAAAATAATTTCAGAAATTAAAAAAAATAAAAATAACTATTAATATATTAAAAAAAAATAAAAATAATATAAATAATATATTTAATTAATTTAAAATTTTAAAAAAAATAATAATAATGGTGATAAATTGAAAAAAATAAATATAAATAATTTTAATTATTTAACTAAAAATTTAAATATTTTATTTTATAAATTTAAATATATAAGTAATAATAAAGAAAAATATAAATATTTTAATTATTTTAATAAAAAATATAATTATAAAAAATTAAATAAAATAATTATTAATATATCAAATATAATAAAAATAAAAATATTAAATTTATCTTTTCAAAAATATTATTATAAAAAAAACAATATAAAAAAAATTATAAATAATAAATATAAAAAAAATAAAAAATTATATATCAAAACTATATTAGTTCATTTAGATAAATGTTATATATATATATTTATATATTTAAAATTAAATAATATAAATAAATTATCTTTCATTGAAATAAATTTTAAAATATCCAATTTTAATAAAAATAATCCTTTAAAATTATTGAATTATTTAATTAACATATTTAATGAAGATTTAATTATTATAGATTATAAAATAAGAGGAATTATTAAAAATAAAAAAAAATATATAGAACTTAGAAAAAAAAAAATTAGTTCTATAAAAAATTATATTAATAAAAAAATAAAAAAAATGTATGATATTTTAGATGTAAATATATATCAAGAATATATTTTTTATACTAAAATGACAATAAAAAAAATTAATATTAGTAAATATATTTTTAAAAAAAATAAAAAAATTAAAAATAAAAAAAAAATATATAATATTATTTTAAATGAAATTAAAAATATATTTTATAATAAAAAATAATTTTCTTTATGTTAATATTTTATAACCATAATTAGTAACTAATATTGTATGTTCATATTGAGCAGATAAACTTTTATCTTTAGTTTTTACAGTTCATTTATCTTTTGTTATATATATTTTATTTGATCCAATATTAACCATTGGTTCTATTGTAAATACCATTCCAGATCTCATAAGTATATTACAATTATTTTTATAATGTAATATATTAGGAAATTCGTGTAATTTTTTTCCTATACCATGACCACAATATTCTTTTACTATAGAATATCCATATTTCTTTATATAATTATCTATAGAATAACCAATTAAATTTAAATTATTACCATTCTTAATATATTTTAAAGAATTTAAAATACTTCTATATGTTACATTACATAATTTATAAGCACTATAATTAATAGGATTTATAAAAAACATTTTAGAAGAATCTGAATAATAATTATTTTTACATACAGAAACATCAATATTAATTATATCTCCTTTTTTTAAAATAATATTATAATTAGGTATACCATGACAAACTGTATCATTAATAGAAGTACAAATTGATTTAGGATAATTCATATAACCTAAAGAAGCTGGATAAGCTTTATGATAATTAATAATTCTATCATGACAAATATCATTTATTTCTCCAGTAGAAATACCTTCTTTAATATATTTAGAAACATAATTTAATATATCTTTAACTATTTTACTAGAAATAATTATTTTTTTTATTTCAGAATTATTTTTAATAATACTATTCATAATAGTAATTATAATATATTATTTTTTATAATATACATATATATATATATATATAAATTAATTATAATTTAAATATATTTGGAGATAAAATGAAAAATTTTAATATTAAAGAAATGATTAAAGCAGGAATACATTTTGGACATCAAACAAAATATTGAAATCCCAAAATGAAACCTTATATATATACTAATTATAATAATATACATATAATAAATTTAAATAAAACAATAAAATTATTTAATATAGCAATTAATAATCTTAAAATATTACAAAATAATAAAAAAAAAATATTATTTATAGGTACAAAAAAATCAGCCTCAATATTAATTAAAAAGACAGCTATAAAATGTAATCAATTTTATATAAATAAAAGATGATTAGGTGGAACATTAACAAATTGAAAAACAGTAAAAAAATCAATAAAATTTTTAAAAGAACTAGAAAAGGATTATTTATCTGGTAAATTTAATAATTTAGTTAAAAAAGAAATAATGTTTAAAAAAAAAATATTAAAAAAATTAAAAAATAATTTAGAAGGTATAAAAAATATGGGTGGCTTACCAGATGCAATATTTGTAATAGATGCTAACCATGAAAAAATAGCTATTAAAGAAGCTAAACAATTAAAAATAAAAATTTTTTCAGTAATAGATACAAATAATAATCCTGAAAATATAAATTATATTATTCCAGGTAATGATGATTCTATTAAATCAATAAAATGATATTTAAAAAATATAACAAAAAGATTAATTAAATAAAATGCAAAAAAAAAATAATATAAATTTAATAAAACAAATAAGAAAATTAACTAAAATAAGTATAAATAAATGTAAAATTGCACTTAAAAAAAATAATTTTGATTTAAAAAAAACTTTAATATATTTAAAAAAAAAAAAAATAAATAATAAAAAAAAAACTAATGAAGGTATAATTATAAGTAAAATAAAAAAAAATATAGGAATAATAATAAAAATAAAATGTGAAACTGATTTCATAACAAAAAATAAATATTTTTTAAATTTTTGTAAAAAATTAATTAAATATTGTTTAAAAAAAAAAATATATAATAATAAAAATATTAATAATTATATAAATAATAAAAAAAATTTTTTAATATCAAAATTTAAAGAAAATATAAAAATACATAAAATACGTTATTTAAAAGGAAAATATATAATAAAATATATACATATTAATTATAAAATAGGAACTATTTTAAAAATAAATATAAAAGAAAATAATAATAATTATTATAGAAGTGCAAAAAAAATATGTATGCATATAACTGCTATGAATCCTAAATATATAAGTAGAAAATTAATTAATAAAAAACAAATTAAAAAAGAAAAAAATTCTATTTTAGATTATAAAAATAAAAAAGATTTAATATCTAAATTAAATATAAAATTAAAAAAAAAAATTTTATTAGAACAAAATTTTATTTTTAATGAAAAATTATTAGTAAAAGATTATATAAAAAAAAAAAACATTATTATATTAAAATTTCATAGATTTGAAATATAATTAATATATAATTATTTAAATATATTTTAAATAAGGAGGTATGGCCGAGAGGTTTAAGGCAACGGTCTTGAAAATCGTAAACGTTAATCGTTCGAGAGTTCGAATCTCTCTACCTCCGTATAAATTTATATGAATAATTTAAAACTAGAAAAAAAAATAAATAAATATTTAAAATCAAATAATATAAAAGATATTTCTATAAATGGCTTACAAATAGAAGGTAAAAAAAATATTAATAAAATAATAACATGTATAACAATTAATAATTTAATAATAAAAAAATGTATAAAAAATAAATATAATACTATTATATGTCATCATGGACTTTTATGAAAAAATGAAAATTTAAATATAATAGGAATTAAAAAAAAAATAATAAAAAATATATTAATTAATAATATTAATATATATTGTTGACATTTACCACTTGATATTCATCCAAAAATAGGAAATAATATAATATTAGCAAAAAAAATAAATGTTAATATAAAAAAATTACCTAATAAAAATTATCCTTTAATTATAGGATATAATAATAAAAAAAAAATAATTAAAAAAATACTTAAATTAAATATAAAATTTAAATTCATTAAAAGTAAAAAAAAAAAAATTAAAAAAATTGCTATATGTACTGGTAAAGGAGATTATTATATAGAGAAATGTATATTAAAATATAATATAGATACATATATAACTGGAGAAATATCTGAATATAAAATTATATTATCTAAAAATTATGATATAAATTTATTTATATTAGGACATCATAATTCTGAAATATATGGAATGAAAACTTTAAGCAAAAAAATTAATAAAAAATATAATATATATACTAAATTTATAAATATTAAATAATTTATAATATATAAAAAATATAAATATATTATTATATGAACAAAATTAATATAAAAAAAAAAATATTAAAAATTAAAAAAAAAATTAAAATATATTCTTATTTTTATTTTTATAAAAATAAAAGTATAATTTCAGATAAAAAATATGATTTTTTAATAAAAAAATTAGAATTATTAGAAAAAAAATATCCATTATTTAAAAAAAAAAACTCTCCTACTAGGAATATAAATTACAATTTTTTAAATTTATTTAAGAAAAAAAAACATAATTTTCCTATGTTATCTATAAAAAATACATATTTATATAAAGATATTAAAAATTATTTAAAAAAAATAAAAAAAATATATAAAAATATAAAATATTGTATAGAATTAAAAATAGATGGAATGGCTATAAGTTTAATATATGAAAATAATTATTTAATTAAATCTTTAACTAGAGGAAATGGAATATATGGAGAAAATATAACAAAAAATATTTTAAATATAAAAAATATTCCAAAAAAAATTATTTCTAAAGAAAAAATAAAAAATTTAGAAATAAGAGGAGAATTATACATCAATAAAAAAAATTTTTTAAAAATAAATAAAAATAAAAATTTTTCAAATAGTAGAAATTTAGTTTCAGGAACTATAAGACAATCTAATATAAATATAATAAAAGATAGAAAATTATCTTTTATAGCATATGATATTATTATAAATAATAATAGAAAAATTTTTATATCACAATCAAATTCACTAAAAAAATTAAAGAATATAGGATTTAATATTTCACCAAAATATAAAATATTAAATAATATTAATGAAATAAATAAATATTATATCTATATTAATAAAAATAGAAAAAAAATAAATTTTGATATTGATGGAATAGTAATAAAAATTAATAATAAATATATACAAGAAAAAATAGGTAATAATAATAAATATATTAAATGATGTATAGCATGAAAATTTAATTCTGTAGAAAAAAAAACAAAAATAAAAAAAATAAAATTTAATATAGGAAAAAATGGAATTATTGTACCTATAATAAAAGTTAAACCAATTAATATTGGAGGAATAATAATAAAAAATGTTAATTTATATAATTTAAATTATTTATACAAATTAAAAATAAATATAAAAGATATTGTAATTATAAAAAGATCTTATGATGTAATTCCTAAAATTATTAAAGTAATAAAAAATAATAATAATTTTTATAAAATTACTAAATGTCCTTCATGTAAAAAAAAAATAAATATAAAAAAAAAAATTCCTAAATGTAAATATGGAGTAAAATGTAAAGAACAATTTAAAAATATTTTAATTCATTTTACTTCAAAAAAAGCATTTAATATAATAGGATTAGGTAAAAATATAATAAAAAAATTAATTAAATATAATATAATAAAAAATATTTATGATATATTTAATATATCAATAAAAAAAATTATTAAAATACCACAAATAAATATAAAATTAGCAAAAAAACTAATATATTCAATAAATTTATCAAAAAAAAAAGTAAAATTAAATAATATTATTTATTCATTATCTATACCATATATAGGAGAATATACATCAATTAATATAAGTAAAAAAATTAAAAAATTTAAAAAATTTATATATTTAAAAAAAAAAAAATTAATAAAAATGAATTTTTTAAATAAAAAAAAAATAGTATCAATATATAAATATATTAAAAAAAATAAAAAATTATTAAAAAAAATTTATAAAATATTATCTATAAACTAAAAAATATCTTAATCTAATTAAAATATTTTTTTTTTTTAAAAATAATATTATTTTATTTATACTAGGACTATTAATATTACCAGTAATAAAAATATGTAAAATTTTATATATATACTTTTTATTTAAATATTTAAATTTATTAAGTAATATATTTATATTTAAATCAACATTTAATTGATCTCAAATATTTTGATATTTTAATATATTATAAAATTTTTTTAATATTAAATAAGAATACTTACTTTTATATTTATTTATTAATGAATTATTTAAAATTTTTTTTTTATTAAAAATAGTACAAAAATCTACTACATCCTTAATTAAATAACTTTTAGGTAATATAAAAGATATTATTTCAGATATATTTTTTATATTATCTAAATATATTTTATTATTAATAATATAATTATTAAAATAATTAATAAATTTATTATATGATATTTTAGATAAATAATATTTATTTAATCAAAGCATCTTTTTAATATTTAAAATACAAGGAGATTTATTTAATCTATTTAAATTAAATAAATATTTCATTTGATTAAAATGAACTATTTCATAATTTTTATAAGATCAACCCAATCTTAATAAATAATTTAATATTGAATCTGGTAAAAAACCATTATCAATATAATTTTGTATATTAAAAAAAGAATTTTTTTTAGATAATTTATTACAATTATTATCTAATATAATAGGTAAATGTAAATAGTTAGGTATTCTATAATTTAATGATTTAATTATATTTATTTGTTTAGGAGTATTACTAATATGATCTTCTCCTCTAATTATATGAGTAATAGACATATAATAATCATCAACAACAACACAAAAATTATATGTAGGTAACCCATTACTACGTTTAATAATAATATCATCTAAATTTTCATTATTTATAATAATATTTCCATATAATAAATCTTTAAATAAAAGATTTCCTGACAAAGGATTTTTAAACCTAACAACATAATTCAAATTTTTATTTTTTCTTTTATTTCTTGGATTTCTACAATATCTATCATATTTAAATTTAATATTTTTTTTAATACATTTTTTATATAAATAATTTATTCTTTTGTTACTACAATAACATTTATAAGCTAAATTATTTATTAACATATAATTAATAATTTTATTATAAATATCAATTCTTTTAGATTGATAATATATTTTTTCATCTCAATATAATCCTAATCATTCCAATATATATAAAATATAATCAGAATATTTTTTGTTTGAATTTATATTATTAGTATCTTCTATACGTAATATAAATTTACCATTATATTTTCTAGCATATAACCATCCATATAAAGCAGTTCTAATATTTCCTATATGTAAATAACCAGTAGGACTAGGAGCAAATCTTGTTATAATTTTATTATTCATAAAAATTGGAAAAGTAAATTAATATTATATATACTATAATAACATTTATTAAAATAAAAAAAATATAATTTTTTTAAAAAATAAAATATGAAAAAAAATATTAGAAATTTTTCTATTATAGCTCATATAGATCATGGAAAATCAACATTATCAGATCGTATTATAGAAATATGCAAAAAAATAAAAATTAAAAAAAAAGAATCAAGAATATTAGATAATCTAGAAGTAGAAAAAGAAAAAGGTATAACTATAAAATCACAAAGTGTTTGTTTAAATTATAAAATTAATAACATTAAATATAAATTAAATTTAATAGATACACCTGGTCATATAGATTTTACTTATGAAGTATTTAAATCTTTATATTGTTGTGAAGGAGCAATTTTACTTATAGATGTATCTAAAGGTATACAATCTCAAACAATAAATAATTATAATATAGCTAAAAAACTTAAAATTAAAATTATAGTTGTAATTAATAAAATAGATTTATTATATAAAGATATAAAAAAAGTTAAATGTCAAATTAATAATATATTAAATATAAAAGAAAAAAATATACTTTTATGTTCTTCTAAAAAAGGTATAGGAATAAAAAATATTATAATTAACATAATAAAATATATACCAGAACCAAAAGGAGATATAAAACTACCTTTACAAGCAATAATTATAGATTGTTATTTTGATAATTATCTAGGTATCTTTTGTTTAATTAAAATTATTAATGGTTATATAAATAAAAACAATTTAATAAAAATTATAGGAATTAAAGAAAAATTTAAAATAAAAACTATACATGTATATAATCCATTTAAAAAAGAAATAAATCATTTAAATTGTGGAGAAGTAGGATGAATATCTTTCAATATGAAAAAAATAAATTTCATAAATCCAATAGGAAAAACTATTATCAAATATAAAAACAAAACAAATAAATTATCATTTTTAAAAAAAATTAAACCTCAAATTTATGCTAGTATTTATCCGGATAAAAATAAAAATTATTTAATTTTAAAAAATTCTTTAAAAAAATTAAATTTGAATGATTCATCTCTATATTTTGAACCAGAAAAATCTAATTTCTTAGGAAATGGATTTAAATGTGGTTTTTTAGGAATATTACATTTAGAAATAATTAAAGAAAGATTAAAAAAAGAATACAATTTAAATATATTTATATCATTACCTACAGTAATATATAAAATAATTACTAAAAGAAATAATTATATATATATATATGATATTAATACTTTTCCTAAAAAAAATGAAATTAAAGAAATTCAAGAACCAATTTCCATATGTAATATTATATCTCCTCAAAAATACATAGGAAAAATAATTGAATTATGTATTTCAAAAAGAGGAAAACAAAAAAAAATAATATATTATAATAATAATAATGTTTATATTTTATATGAAATACCTACTTATGAAATTATTATTAATTTTAATGATAAAATTAAATCAATTTCACAAGGATATGCTTCATTTGAATATAAATTTAAAAAATATAAAAAATCAAATATTAATTTACTAGAAATAAAAATCAATAATTATAAAATAGAAAATTTTTCACAACTAATACATAAAAAAAATATTAAAAAATATAGTAAAAATTTAATTGACATAATAAAAAAAAATTTATATAAACAACAATTTGAAATTAAAATTCAAGCAATATATAATAATAAAATAATTTATACATATAAAATAAATTCTTTAAGAAAAAATGTAATTTCAAAATGTTATGGAGGAGATATTACAAGAAAAAAAAAATTATTAGAAAAACAAAAAAAAGGAAAAAAAAAACTTAAAAAAATAGGAAATATATTAATTTCAAAAAAAATATTTTTAAAAATTATAAAAATGAAAATATAATTATTAATTAATATGATAAATTTATTTAATAAAATATTATTTTTTTTAACATTAATAAGTTTTATATATTTAATAATAGATAATTTTTTAAATAAAAATATTAAAATATATAATAATTTTTTTTTTAAAAGAAAAAATTATAGAAATACTTCCTACATTATTTTTTATATTTTTAATTAGATTATTTATTTATGAACCATTTATAATACCATCTGCATCAATGTTACCAACATTATGAATAGGTGATTTAATTTTAGTAAATAAAATAAAATATAATATAAAAAATCCTATTAATAACAAAATAATTTTAAATATAAGTAATCCAAAATATGGAGATATAATAGTTTTTCAATATCCATATAAAAAAAATATTAATTATATTAAACGTATTATAGGTTTACCAAAAGATAAAATTATATATAATGAAAAAAATAAAAAATTAAAAATATATCAATATAATAAAAAAATAAATAAATATAATAAAAAAAACATTATATTATATAATAAATCTAAAATTAGTTCATTATTATGAGAAATAAAATTAATAAATAATAATATATACGAATATTTTTGAAATAT
The DNA here is from genome assembly GCA_015134695.1 of Candidatus Stammera capleta. GTDB lineage: Bacteria > Pseudomonadota > Gammaproteobacteria > Enterobacterales > Enterobacteriaceae > Stammera > Stammera capleta_I. The sequence continues at coordinate 81,020 of CP043987.1, forward strand.
TAATGAAATTAACAACATAAAAAATATAAATTTAAAATCTAATATATTTTTTTTAATAGAAAAATATGAATATATAAAAAAATATAGACACAAAATTCTAATTATTCCTAATATAAAAAAAAATAATAAAAAATATAAAAAAACATGAATAGTTCCAAAAAACATGTATTTTGTTATGGGAGATAATAGAGATAATAGTCAAGATAGTAGATATTGAGGTTTTGTAAATAAAAATTTAATTATTGGAAAAGCTGAATATATATGAATGAGTTTAAATAAACAAGAAAATTCTTGACCTATAGGATTAAGATTAAAAAGAATAGGTAAAATAGAATAAAATTATGATAAATATAAAATCTTTAGAAAAAAAAATTAAATATAAATTTACTAACAAAAAAATACTTTTTTTATCTTTAACTCATAGAAGTTATAATTTCAAACATAATGAAAGATTAGAATTTTTAGGAGATTCAATATTAAATTTTATTATAACTAAAAAAATATATTATAAATTTAATAATTATAAAGAAGGTTTAATGACAAGAATAAGATCAAAATTAGTTAATAAAATAAATTTATTTAAAATAGCTAATAAATTAAAATTAAATAAATATATTATATTAGGATATGGTGAAACTAAAAATAATAAATTATATAAAAAATCTATATTAGCAAATACTTTAGAAGCTATTATAGGAGGTATATATTTAGATAGTAAAAATATTAAAATAATTGAAAAAATTATTAAAATTTTGTTTTTTAAAAAAAATTTTTTTAAAAAAAAATATAATTATAAAGATTATAAAACCATGCTACAAGAATATTTACAAAAAAAAAAATTACCTTTACCCAAATATTATTTAGGTAAAATTTTTGGTAAAGAACATGAACAAATATTTACTATATATTGTAAAATTAATATATTAAATAAATTTACAATAGGTAAGGGAAAAAGTAAAAAATATGCAGAACAAATATCAGCAAAAAAAGCATTAATAAATTTAGGAATAATATAATAAATGTGTAAAAAATTTATTTATGTATCTATTATTGGTAGAACTAACGTTGGAAAATCTACTTTATTTAATCAATTAATTAATAAAAAAATTTCTATTACTTCAAAAAAAAAACATACTACTAATAAATATATATTAGGATTTTACACAAAAAAAAAAAAACAATATGTATATATTGATTCACCTGGTTATAAAAATTATAATAATTTTAAAAAAAATTTTCATAATATAAATTATTTTTTAAAAAATAATTTTAAAATAAATAGAAAAATAAATTTAATAATATTAATATTAGAAAAAAACTTTTTATTTTTTGAAAAAAAAATAATTAAAAAAATAAATATTCAAAATATACCTATTATAATATTAATTAATAAAATAGATAAAATAAAAAACAAAAATATTATATTACCTATAATAAAAAATATTATAAATAAAAAAACATATAATCATATAATACCAATATCAATAAAAAAACATAGCTCTATAAAAAAAATAAAAAAAATAATTAATACTTTTTTAATTAATTCAAAACATTATTTTGATAAAAATAATAAAATATTATATAATGAAGAATTTATAATATCTGAAATTATAAGAGAAAAAATTTTAAGACTTACTGGAGATGAAGTTCCATATAATATATATATAAAATATATAAAAATTAATAATTTAAAAAATAAAAAATTAATTTATTGTTTAATAAAAACTAAAAAAAAAAAATATATTCCAATATTAATAGGGAAAAAAGGTAAAAAAATTAAAAATATAATTTATTTATCTATAAAAAATATTAAAAAATTTTATTATTATAAAAAAAAAATAAAATTATTTTTAAAAATTAAATAAATAATAAATATGTTAAATTGAAAAAATATAATAAAATATGAAAAAAATAATATTTATTATAAAAAATTAAAATATATAATAAATAAAAAATATTTAAAAAAAAAAATCATATATCCAAAAAAAAATAATATATTTGAAGTATTTAAAATTACAAAATTTAAAAATATAAAAGTAGTAATTTTAGGTCAAGATCCTTATTGCAATAAGAATCAAGCACATGGTTTAGCTTTTTCATTATTACCAAATATTGAACTAACTCCATCAATAATTAACATATACAAAGAAATTAAAAGACAATATATAAATTTTAAAATTCCTAAAAATGGATATTTAATTAACTGATCTAAACAAGGAGTTTTTTTACTTAATAGTATTCTAACAGTAGAACATAAAAAACCATTATCTCATAAAAATATAGGATGAGAAATATTTACAAACAGAATAATTAAATACATAAATAAATATTTAAATAAAATTGTATTTTTATTATGAGGAAAATATGCTCAAAAAAAAATAAAATATATAAATAAAAAAAAACATTTAATACTTAAATCTTCACATCCATCACCCTTATCTTATAATAAAGGATTTAAAAATTGTAATCATTTTTTAAAAACAAATATATTTTTAATTAAAAACAATATTAAACCTATATTATGATAAATTTAAATAATTAATATTCATATTATATAATATTTTAAAAAAATTTTTTTTAGCATATTTTTTAACTTTTAATTTACCATATAATAATATTTTTTTTAATTTTTTTTCTTTATTCCTAATTAAAATATATTTTTTTTGTATATCTTTTAAAAATTTTTTTATTTCATATATAAAAATATTTTTAAAATTTTTATACGAAAAATTTATAAATTTTTTTTCTAAAATATTTATTGATACATTTTTTATATTTGAAAAAATATTTAATAAATTTGAAATACCTGGTTTATTAATTTTATCAAAAATAATTTTAGGAGGATATTGAGAATCAGTAATAGAATTATTTATTTTAAATTTTATATTTTTATAACTATCTAATAAATAAATTACATTATTTTTATTAATATCTGATTTAGACATTTTTAAATTAGGATTTAGTAAAGACATTATTTTAGAACCATTATTAGATAAAATATATTTAGGTATATTAAAAATATTATTTTTATATAAATAATTAATTCTTTTAGATATATTTTTAGTTAATTCTATATGTTGAATTTGATCATCACCTATAAGAACATAATTTGTATAATACAATAAAATATCAGATGACATTAATATAGGATAATTTAATCAACCACAATTTAAATTTTTATTATTTTTTATTTTAGATTTAAATTGTGTCATACGAAATAATTCTCCAGTATATGTATAACAATTCAATAATCAATAAAGTTTTAAATGTTCAACTATATCTGATTGTAAAAAAATATTACATTTTTTATAATTAAGACCTAAAGCTAATAATATAGATAATATATCATATATATTTTTTTTAATTTTATTATTAACAACATTAGTTCAAGAATGTAAATCAGCAATACAAAAAAAACATTCATATATATTTTGATATTTTAATCAATTTTTTAATACACCTATATAATGCCCAATAGTTAATTTTCCTGTAGGTTGTATAGCACTAAAAATTATTTTCTTAATCATATAAAATTATAAATTAATTTTCAAACAAATTTTTAGAATTTAATAATTTTTTTAATTTAACAGAAGCTAATTCTTCATTATTAATATTATTTTTATTATATATTTTTTTAATTTTTTTTTTTTTTTTATGATAAGTATAACCTGTTCCACAAGGAACTAATCTACCAACTATAACATTTTCTTTTAAACCTCTTAATTCATCTTTTTTACCAGATATAGCAGATTCTGTTAATATTCTTGTAGTTTCTTGAAAAGAAGCTGCTGATATAAAAGATTCTGTAGCTAAAGATGCTTTAGTAATTCCTAATAAATCTCTACTATATTCAATTTTTTTTTTATTTTCTAATTTTAATTTTTTATTTATAATTCTTAATCTAGATATTTCTATTTGTTCACCTACTAAATAATTAGAATCTCCAGGATTTAATATTGTAACTCTACGTAACATTTGTCTAATTATTACTTCAATATGTTTGTCATTAATTTTAACACCTTGTAAACGATAAACATTTTGAACTTCATTAACAATGAAATTAGTTACTTTTTCCACTCCTCTTAATCTTAAAATATCAATAGAAGATTCTATTCCATCAGATATAATATCACCTTTATTTACATATTCTCCTTCTAATACATGTATTTTTTTTCATTTAGGTATCATTTCTTCATAAGAATTACCATTATCAGAATTAATAACTAAACGATATTTACCTTTAGTTTCTTTACCAAAACTAATAATTCCAGAAATTTCTGATAAAATTGCTTTATCTTTTGGAATACGTGCTTCAAATAAATCTGCAACTCTAGGTAAACCACCAGTTATATCTTTAGTACCACCATATTCTTGATAAACTCTAGCTAATATATCTCCTTTTAAAACTCTATCATTATTATTTACTATAACTATAGATTTAGAAGGTAAAAAATATTGAGCTATAATTTCACTATTAGATAACATAATATTATTATTATTTTTATCAACTATTTTAATAGACGGTTTAAAATTTTTATTATTTAAATTATATTTAACTTGATCTAATATAACTATATTATTTAAACCTGTTAATTTATCAGTCTTTTTAATTATATTTTGTCCTTCATACATATCAATAAATTTTATATAACCTGATACTTCAGTAATAATAGGAATAGTGTGAGGATCCCATTTAACTATAATTTCATTTTTTTTAACATAATCACCTTCTTTTTTTTCTAAAATTGAACCATAAGGTATTTTATAATTTTCTTTTATAAAACCAAATTTATTAATAATTTTTAATTCAACATTTCTAGATATAACAATAAACTTATTTAATGAATTTTTAATATACTTTAAATTAATAAATTTTATATAACCATCATTTTTAACTTTAATATAAGAATCAGCAACAATACGAGAAGCAGTACCTCCTATATGAAATGTTCTCATAGTTAATTGAGTACCTGGTTCACCAATTGATTGAGCTGCTATTACACCTATAGCCTCACCTTTATTAATTATATGATCTCTAGAAAGATCTTGACCATAACATAAAGAACAAACACCAAAATTTGTTTTACACATCACTACAGAACGAACTTTTATACTATATAAAGCTAATTTTTTTATCAAATTACAATAATCATTGTTTAATAAAGTATTTTTTTTAATTAATAAATTTCCTTTATTACAATATATATTTTCTGCTAAAACTCTACCTAAAATACGATTATATAATGTTTCTTTAATATAACTTCCTTCAATAATAGCAGATATATTAATATATTTTTTAGTACCACAATCATACTCTATAACCACTAAATCCTGTGTAACATCTACTAATCTTCTAGTTAAATAACCAGAATTAGCTGTCTTTAAAGCTGTATCAGCTAAACCTTTTCTTGCTCCATGAGTAGAAATAAAATATTGTAATATATTTAATCCTTCTCTAAAATTAGCAGTTATAGGATTTTCTATAATAGAACCATCAGGTTTAGCCATTAAACCTCTCATACCACATAATTGTCTAACTTGAGCTGAAGATCCTCTAGACCCAGAATCTATCATCATAAAGATATTATTAAAAGAATTATCTATTTTATTAATATTATTAATTTTTACTTTATTTTTTGATAAACTATCCATCATAGAACTAACTATTAATTCATTAGTTTTTACTCATATATCAACTACTTTATTATATCTTTCTCCAGAAGTAACTAAACCAGATTGAAATTGTTCCTGTATTTCTTTTACTTTATTTTCTGATTTTTTAATAATATTGTTTTTATCTTTTGGAATCAACATATCATCTATACTTACTGATATTCCAGATATAGTAGAAAAATTAAAACCTACATACATAATATTATCAGCTAATAATACTGTATCTTTTAAACCTAATATTTGATAACATTTAATAAAAATTTTTAATATTTCATCCTTATTTAAAACTCTATTTATTATTTTAAATGATAATCCTTTAGGAAAAATTTTTCACAATATTAATCTTCCTATAGTAGTATTTACTATTTTTTTTTTTTTTATATAATTTAAATTTTTATCTAAATTATATTCTATTATTTTAGCAGTTACTTTAGCATGTATAGAAATTAAATCATTATCATATAAATATATAGCTTCATTAACATTAGAAATTAACATTCCCTCACCTAAAACATTAAATTTAGTTCTAGTCATATAATATAAACCTAAAATAATATCTTGTGATGGTATAATAATAGGTTCTCCATTAGCTGGAGATAAAATATTATTTGTAGACATCATTAAAATTCGAGCTTCCAATTGAGCTTCTAAAGTTAAAGGTATATGTACAGCCATTTGATCACCATCAAAATCTGCATTATATGAACTACATGTTAAGGGATGTAACTGTATTGCTTTACCTTCTATTAAAATAGGTTCAAATGCTTGTATACCTAAACGATGTAAAGTCGGAGCTCTATTTAACAATATTGGATGTTGATTAATTACTTCTTCCAAAATATCTCAAACTATATCATCTTCTCTATCAACAATTTTTTTAGCAGATTTAATAGTACTAACTATTCCACTACTTTCTAATTTACTATAAATAAAAGGTTTAAATAATTCTAAAGCCATTTTTTTAGGTAAACCACATTGATACAAATGTAAATAAGGTCCTACAGTAATTACTGATCTTCCAGAATAATCTACTCTTTTTCCTAAAAGATTTTGTCTAAATCTACCTTGTTTACCTTTAATCATATCAGATAAAGATTTTAAAGGTCTTTTATTAGAACCTAAAATTGAAAAACCTCTTCTACCATTATCTAAAAGTGCATCAACCGCTTCTTGTAACATTCTTTTTTCATTTCTTACAATTATTTCTGGAGCAAATAAATCTAATAATTTTTTTAAACGATTATTACGATTTATTACTCTTCTATATAAATCATTTAAATCAGAAGTAGCAAAACGGCCTCCATCTAATGGAACTAAAGGTCTTAAATCTGGAGGTAATACAGGTAAAATATCTAAAATCATTCATTCAGGTTTATTACCTGATTGAATAAAATACTCAAATAATCTAATTCTTTTAATTATTTTTTTTTTTTTAATTTCAGAATTAATATTACATATATTATCAGATAATTTTTTATATTCTATTTGTAAATTAATTTTTTTTAATAAAATTTTAATAGCTTCTGCACCCATTAATGCAGTAAAATTATTCTTAAATTTTTCACAATTTTCAATATATTCTTCTTCATTTAATATTTGATTTAATTTTAAATTAGAATTACCTATATCAGTAACTATATAACATTCAAAATATAAAATTTTTTCTATTTCTTTTAAAGATATATCTAATAATAAACTAATTCTAGAAGGTAAAGATCTTAAAAATCAAATATGAGCTATAGGAGTAGCTAATTTTATATGCCCCATTCTTTTTCTTCTTATTTTAGTTTTAGTAACTTCTACACCACATTTTTCACATATTATACCTTTATATTTTATTCTTTTATATTTTCCACATAAACATTCATAATCTTTAATTGGACCAAATATACGAGCACAAAACAAACCATCTCTTTCTGGTTTAAAAGTACGATAATTAATAGTTTCTGGTTTTTTAACTTCCCCATATGATCAAGATTTAATAATTTTAGGAGAAGCTAAAGTAATTCTAATAGAATTAAATTCTTTTTTATTAAATTTAATTTTGGAAAAATTATTTAAATTATTCACGAAAATATTCCTAAAAAAAAATAAAAAAATAAATAATTAATTATTTTCTAATTCAATATTTAAACCTAAAGAACATATTTCTTTAATTAATACATTAAAAGATTCTGGCATATTAGGATTCATATAATGATTATTATTAATAATATTCTTATACATTTTAGTTCTACCACTAACATCATCAGATTTTACAGTTAACATTTCTTGTAAAGTATAAGCTGCACCATATGCTTCTAAAGCTCAAACTTCCATTTCTCCAAATCTTTGACCACCAAATTGCGATTTACCTCCTAATGGTTGTTGAGTAATTAAACTATAAGAACCCGTAGATCTAGCATGTATTTTATCATCTACTAAATGATTTAATTTCATTATATACATATATCCCACAGTAATAGATTTATCAAATTTTCTTCCTGTTAATCCATCATATAAATAAATTTTTCCTGAACTAGGTAATCCTGCTATAACTAATAATTTTTTTATATCTTTTTCTTTTATACCATCAAAAACTGGAGTTGATACAGATATACCCTTAATTAATCTTTTTGCTAATATAATTAACTGATTATTATCTAATAATTTTATATCAATATTATCATTAAAAAAATTATTTAAAGAATAAATACTATTGATAAATTTTCTAATCTTATTAATATTAATATTATTATTTAACATATCACTTATCTTTTCACCAATTGTTTTCAAAGCCATGCCTAAATGAGTTTCTAAAACTTGACCTATATTCATACGAGATGGAACTCCTAAAGGATTTAATATAACATCTACAGGTACACCATATTTATCATATGGCATATCTTCAACTGGACATATTTTAGAAATTACTCCTTTATTTCCATGTCTTCCAGACATTTTATCCCCAACTTGTACTTGTCTTTTAATAGCTAAATATACTTTAACTATTTTTAATACACCTGGAGGTAATTCATTATATTTAATAATTTTATTATTATATTTTTTTATTTTTAATTTTAATAAATTTTCTAATTTTATATATAAATTTAATAATTTAATTATTTTATTTTTAATATATAAATTATCAATATCTATTTCATATAGTTTACTTAAATCACTAGAAAAATAAAAGAAAAAATCATAATTATATTTTTTTAATAACTTATTTATAAAATTAATTAATCTTTTTTTATAATAATTTAATTCATAAAAAACTTTACTTTTAATATTTAAAAGTTTTTCCTTTTCTATACTTAAAGTTCTTTTATCTTTTTTAATACCATCTCTAGTAAAAATTTGTACATCAATTATTTTTCCATAATTACCATTAGGTACTCTTAATGAAGAATCTGTAACTTCTGAAGCTTTTTCACCAAAAATAGCACGTAATAATTTTTCTTCTGGACTTAATTGAGTTTCTCCTTTAGGAGTAATTTTACCTACTAATATATCACCTTCATAAACTTCAGCTCCTATATTAACTATTCCACTTTCATCCAATTTAGATAAACAAGAATCACTTATATTAGGTATATCACAAGTAATTTCTTCACATCCTAATTTAGTATCTCTACATATACATAATAGTTCTTGTATATGAATGGTAGTAAATATATCATTCTTTATTATATTTTCAGAAATTATTATAGAGTCTTCAAAATTATATCCTTTTCAAGACATAAATGCTACTCTTACATTTTGTCCTAAAGATAATTCTCCTAAATCAGTAGAAAAACCATCTGCTATTACATCATTTTTATTAATTTTATCCCCTAAATTAACACAAGGTCTTTGATTAATACATGTATTTTGATTAGAACGTAAATATTTAAATAAATAATATATATCTAATATATTAAATAAATTATTTTTATTTAAAATATTTTTCTTTATTATAATTTTTTCAGAATCTACATATTTTACAGTACCACTATTTTTAGCTAATATACATATACCTGAATCTTCAGCAATAATTCTTTCCATTCCAGTACCAACTAATGGTCTATCTGGAATTAAACAAGGAACCGCTTGTCTTTGCATATTAGCACCCATTAAAGCTCTATTAGCATCATCATGTTCTAAAAATGGAATTAAAGAAGAACCTACAGAAACAATTTGTTGAGCTGAAATATCTATATAATTAATATTTTTTTTATTAAATAAATTAAATTCTCCTTTATATCTACATATAATAAATTTATCTACAATAAAATTATTTTTATCTAAAGAAATATTTGCTGGAGCTATAATATAATTACTTTCTTCAATAGCCGATAAATAATATATATTATTAGTAACATAAGAATCTTTAACTAATCTATAAGGAGTTTCTATAAAACCGTATTTATTAACTTTAGCATAAATGGATAAAGAATTTATTAAACCTATATTAGGACCTTCAGGAGTTTCAATAGGACATATCCTACCATAATGTGTATAATGTATATCTCTTACTTCAAAACCTGCTCTTTCTCTAGTTAAACCACCGGGGCCTAAAGAAGATATTCTTCTTTTATGTGTTATTTCAGATAAAGGATTATTCTGATCCATAAATTGAGATAATTGACTAGAACAAAAAAAATCCTTTATTATAATAGATAAAGTTTTAGAATTTATTAAATCTTTAGGATTAATATTTTTAATATTACCAATAGAAAAACGATCTTTAATATTTTTTTCTATCCTTATCAAACCAATACGAAATTGATTATCTATCATTTCACCAACACAACGTAATCTTCTATTTCCTAAATGATCTACATCATCTATTTTTTTTATACCATTTTTTATATCTATTAATTTTTTTACTACATCAATTATATCAGAACTATCTAATATTAAATTACCATTTAAATTTTTACGATCTAAAGAAATATTTAATTTCATCCTTCCTACAAAAGATAAATCATATGTTTCAGTATTAAAAAATAAATTATAAAATAATTTTTTTGCAATTTCTAAAGAAGTTGGTTCACCAGGTTTTATAATACGATATATTTCAATTAAAGAAGAATTTTGAGTCAAATTATTATCTAAATATAAAGTATTAGAAATATAAGAACTATAATTTAAATCATTAACATATATTACATCTATATTTTTACAATCACTATTAATTAATTTATCAAAAATATCTTGATTTATTTTATCATTAACTTTTAATATATATTTTTTACCTAAACAATATATAATATAATCTTTAAATAAAATTTTATTAATTATATAATCATTAGGAACTAAAAAATGATTTATATTATCATCAATCATTTTACTAATATATTTTGAATTTATTACTTTTCCTTTTTTAACATAAATTATATTGTTATATTCAATATTAAAATTAAATATTTTTCCTTTTAATAACAAAGGATCAAAAACCATATATATTTTTTTATTTAAAATATTAAAAGTAATTTTTTTAAAAAAAAAATTTAATATTTCATAATTTGAATAACCTAAAGCTTTTAATATAGTAGTAAAATATAATTTACGTTTTCTATCTATACGAATATATAAAATATCTTTTGAATCAAATTCAAATTCTAATCAAGATCCTCTATAAGGTATTATTTTAGCACTATATAATTTTTTTTTAGAAGAATGAATTTTATTTTTATCAACATCAAAAAAAACTCCTGGACTTCTATGTAATTGAGATACAACTACCCTTTCAGTACCATTAACAACAAAAGTTGCTCTATCTGTCATTAAAGGAATATCTCCAAAATAAACATTTTGTTTTTTACAATATATTTTCTTTTTATTATTTTCTTTATCTATATCATATATAGATAAACATAATTTAACCTTTAATGATATAGAATAAGTTAAACCTCTTAATTTACATTCTTTATCATTAAATAAAGGATTTTTAATTTTATAACCTAAATAAGTTAATTTAATAGTATTATTATAATTACAAATAGGAAAAATAGATTTAAAAGATAAATCTAAACTAGAACTTTTATTATCTAAATTATATAAAAAATTATTATAAGAACTTATTTGAATAGATAATAAATATGGTATATTTAAAATTTTAGGTAAAGTACTAAAATTTTTACGTATACGTTTTATTTCAATATTAGAATAAATCATATAAATTTTTATAAAATATAATTATTTTATTGTAATTATTGCACCTACTTCTTCTAAAGACTTTTTAATTAAATCTAAATCATTTTTATTTATTTTATTTTTTATTAATACAGGACAAGATTCAACTAAATCTTTAGCTTCCTTTAAACCTAAATTTAAATAATTACGAATAATTTTTATTACTGCTATTTTATTTTCACCTATAGAATCTAAATATAAATTAAACTCCTCTTTTTTTTTTTCTTTTATTTTGGAAGAATTATTATTATCAATTTTATAATCTTCAGAACTAATACCAAATTTTTTCTCTATAGCATTTATTAATTCAATAATTTCTATTAAAGACATAGAAGATATTTTATTCAAAATTTCATCATTAGTAATTTTCATATATAAAAATACCTTTTTTTTTTAAAAAAAAAATTAATATTTTCTATTTTTTATAATTATTAAAATACGTAAAATCTTTATAATAGATATATTTTTTAAATAAAAAATTAAATATTGTAAAGATTTTTTTTTATTATACAATATAGATATTTTTTTATGTATATCATATGAAACTATTTTTTTATTAATATAAATAGATTTAAGAATAAATTTATTATTATATAATTTAAAATATTTTTCAAAAATTTTAGAAGGATAGCTATAAGAATATAAAGAACCTAATATAATAATAGGTTTATTAAAAAATTTTTTTAAAACAAATAAATTTATTTTAACAACAGCAATCTTTAATAAATTATTACGTACAACATATATAAAGACATCTTTATTATATAATATTTTACGTATAAAATTTATTTCATTTACAATTAATTTATTAAAATTTATAATTAATAATGATAGACATTTTTTAATTTTATTACTAATATTTAAAACATATTTTTTTTTTTCTTTAAAGGTTAATTTCATTATTATACCTAATATAAATATTATTTATTAAAATTAATAAAATAACTCTTACCCATAGTACTAGAAAAATTTATTTTCTTAATTATAAAATTAATATTATTATTATATTTATATAAATATATAGAATTAATAAAACATAATAAATTATTATATAATTTTTTACTAGAAAAATTAATCTTTCCTATAGAAGAATTAATAATACCAAATTTATCACTTTTATATATAATTTTTCCTTTTACAAATTCTAAAATAGATTCTTTTAAATTATTAGTTATAGTACCTAATTTTAAATCAGGAATTAATCCTTTAGGTCCTAAAATATAATTTAATTTATTTACTATATTTAAAGTATCAGGAGTAGATATAATAATATCATATTTAATTTTTTTTCTTTTAATTTTATCAATTAAATCATTATTACCAACATATTTAGCACCATAATTATAAGCAATTTTAAAATTATTTTTATTTGTAAAAACTACAATACTTATATTATTATTAATTTTATTAGGTAATAAAACACTATTTAAAATAATTTTATTAGTAATATTTTTATTAAAAAATAAATTTATAGAAATATCTATAGACTCAATAAATTTCATTTTAGAATTTTTTTTAATAACATCAAATATATTTATAATATCTTTTTCAATTATTTTATTTATAATTTTATTCATATACTTAATTATTTTTTTACTTTAACTCCCATAGATAAAGCAGTACCTATAATAGATTTACAAACAGAATCAATATTATTAGTATTAGTATCTGGATATTTTATTTTTGCTATATCTAAAATAGAACCTTTATCAATATATCCTATAATTTCAATATTAGGTTTTTTAGAACCATTAGGTATAGAAATAAATTTTTTAATTAAATAGGATACAGGAGGGGTTTTAATAATAAAAGAAAAACTACGATCAGAATAACCAGTTATAATTACAGGTATAGGTATTCCTTTTTCTAAATGTGAAGTTTTTTTATTAAATGATTTACAAAATTTCATTATATTTAAACCTTTTTGTCCTAATATAGGACCTACAGGAGGACTTGGATTAGCCATTCCAGATAACACTTGTAATTTAATATTAAATTTTATTTTTTTAATCATTTTATTGTATATCTTTAAAAAAATTAATAATTATTTTTCTCTACTTGAGAAAAATCTAATTCTACAGGAGTAGATCTACCAAAAATTAATACAGAAACTTTTAAACGATTTTTATCATAATCTATTTCTTCTACTGTACCACTAAAATCACAAAATGGCCCGCTATTGACTCTTACTAATTCTCCATATTCAAATAAAATTTTAGGTCTAGGTTTACCTATAATTTTATTTAATTTATCTTTAATAATTTTTATTTCATTATCTTTAACAGGAATAGGATTACCTAAATTACCACCAATAAATCCTATTATTCTTGGAATTTTACGTATTAAATACCAATTTTTATTATTCATTATCATATTAATTAAAAAATAACCAGGAAAAAATTTTTTTTCACTTTTTTTTCTAATACCCTTTTTAATTTCTATTATTTCTTCAGTTGGTATTAAAATATCTCCGATTTCTTTTTCCAATTTATATAATTTTATATATTTTTTTAAAGTTTTTATTACTTTATTTTCAAAATTAGAAAATACCTGTATAACATATCATGATTTTTTTTTAATATTCATAATTTATTTACCTAAATAATTAATTCATGAAAATAAATATAATATTAATACATCAAATAATCAAATAATAAAAGCAAAAAATAAACTAAATAAACATATAATAATTATATTTTTAAAAACTTTATTATAAGAAGGTCATATAGATTTTGATATTTCTAATTTAGATTCTAAAATAAATAAAAAAAATTTTTTAATTAAATAAATAACTTTAAAATAATAAAAAAATAAAGATGATATAAAAAAAATAAACAATAAATTAAAAATATAATTATAATTAAATAAAAAATAACTAATTATACATCCAAAAAATATAAAAAAATGACTTTTATTTTTAATATAAGTATTCATTAATATTTGTAATAAATATAATTAACAAAATTATTAATATAATTATTGATTAAATATATAATATAATATAAAATAAATTATCTAAATAAATTTATTATAAATATAATTATATTTAATAATTTCAATTTCTAATTCTAATAAAATATTAAATTTATAAAATACTTTATCTTTAACTAAATTTAATAATTTATATATATCTAGAGGTTTAGCACCACCCATATTAATAATTATTAAAGGTTGTTTAATATATATTTGTGCTTTACCAATAGTATAACCTTTTAAATTACATATATCAATTAATAATGCAGCTGGTATCCTAATATATTTAAAAAAATAATTATATTTAATATTATTAAAATATTTATAATAAATATATTTTAATTTAATAAATTTTTTTATACTAATAATAGGATTTTTAAAAATACTTCCAATATTACCAAAAATTTTATAATTAGGAAGTTTTAATTTACGTAAATAAACAACACGTTTATATATTTTTAGAGGAGTAATAATTCTATAAGATTTATTAAAATAAAAAAATAAATCTTTATAAAATATACAAGGTTCTCATTTTTTAAAAATTCTAAATATAACTTTTATAATTATAAATCTTTTATATAAATAACTTTTAAAAATACTAAATCTATAAGAAAAATAACAATTAAAATTATTAAAATAACAATATAATCCAGTATATATATCCAATACTTTAACATAATAAACAAATTTTTTAATTTCTAAACCATAAGCTCCTATATTATTAACTATCGCTGAACCAACAGTACCTGGTATATTAGCTAAATTTTCTAAACCAAAAATTTTATTATTTAAAGAAAAATTTATAAATTTTGAAAATAATTCACCTGAATAAACAATTAAATACCAAAAATTTATATTTTGTTTTATTTTTATACCTTTAATTTTATTTATTAAAATAATACCATAAAAATTTTCTAAAAATAATATATTACTACCTTTACCTAAAAAATAATAATTTTCTTTTTTATTACTTAAAAACAATATATTTTTTTTTAAATCCATTTTATTTTTTAATAAACATATATCTTTAACTAATATATTTAAATTAAATGTATTAAATTCTTTTATTGAATACATATTTTAAAATTATATAAATTTAAAATTATTAATATTTCAAAATTTTTTCATAAAATATTTTTCTAAAAAAAACATAATTTTATAATCACTAAAATTTTTATGATCAAAATTTAATAAATGTAATAATCCATGTATTAAAAGATAAGAAAAATAAACTAAATAATTTATTTTTTTCAATATAGAACGATAATAAATTTCTAATGGACAAAGAATAATATCACCTAAAAATTCTTTTTTTATATTTTTATAATTTAAATTATTAGAAAAAGACAATATATCAGTAACACAATTATTATTTTTATATTTTTTATTTAAAAAAATCATTTCATCACTATTTAACAAAACAAAACAAACATTTTTTTTTATATTAAAAAATAAAAATAATTTAAATAAAACTTTATAAAAAAAAAACCTAGGAGGCATTAGTAAAAAATTTTTACATAAATAAACTACATTTAAAATATCATTATTCATAATAATTAATTAAAATTTAATTTTAAAATCTTTTTCAAATTTATTATATGCTTGTATTATATAAGACACTATTTTAGATCTCATAATATCTTTAATATTAAAAAAAGTTATTCCTACTTCATTTAAATCTTTACAGATTTTAACAGCATGTTTTAAACCTGAATGATTTTTTTTAGGCAAATCAATCTGCGATATATCACCATTAATTACAGCAAAAGAATTAAATCCTAATCTTGTTAAAAACATTTTCATTTGAATTATAGTAGTATTTTGTGCTTCATCTAAAATTATAAAAGAATCATTAAAAGTTCTACCTCTCATATATGCTAATGGTACTACTTCAATAATGTTATTATTAATATATTTTTTGTAATAATCAGATCCTAAAATTTCAAACAAAACATCATATATAGGAGACAAATAAGGATTAATTTTTTGATTAAAATTTCCTGGTAAATATCCTAATTTTTCTCCTGCTTCAACAATCGGTCTCGCTAAAATTATCCTATTAACTTTTCTTTTTTTTAAAAAATCTATAGCAGCAGCAGTTGCTAAATATGTCTTACCAGTACCAGATACACCTATTCCAAAAGTTATTGTTTTATTTAAAATATTATTTAAATAAGAAATTTGCATTTTTGTTTTTGGTATAATAAAACCAAATCTATTTTTTAAAAAAAATTTTTTTTTTTTTAACATTTATATATTATAATTAAATTTTCCATATAAAAAATTATTTTTTTCATATAAAATATTAACTTTAATAATTTTTCCTATTAAATTAATATGTTTTTTTTTTTTTAAATATATAATTTTATTATTACTACAACGACCATAATAAAAATCATTTTTTTTAGTTAATCCTTCAACCAAAATTTCTTGTTTAGAATTTAAAATCTTTTTATTTCAATAAATAGAATTTTTATATAATAAATCTTGAACCATATATAATCTATTTTTTTTTTTTAATAATGAAATATCATTTTTCATATCATATGATTTAGTACCTTTTCTAGGAGAGTATAAAAAAGCATAACTATTATCAAATTTAACATCATTAATTAAATCTAATGTTAATCTAAAATCATAATCACTTTCAGTAGGGAAACCAATAATAAAATCAGAACTAAATATCATTTTTGGTCTTATACATAAAAGTTTATAAATAATTTTTTTATAAAAATTTATTGTATAATTTCTTTTCATAATTTTTAATATTCTATCAGATCCACTCTGAACTGGTAAATGTAAAAAATCCATAATTTTATTATTATTTTTATAACATGAAATTATATCTTTTGTAAAATCATTTGGATGACTTGTAATAAATCTTATTCTTTTAATACCATCAATTTCAGAAATTAAATTTAATAAATAAGAAAAATTACATTTTTTACCATTAGATAAAAAACTAGAATAAGCAGTAACATTTTGACCTAACAAATTAACTTCACTAATTCCTTTATTAGATAAATAACATATTTCTGAAATTATACTCATAGGATCACGACTTATTTGTTTACCTCTAGTATAAGGAACAATACAATAAGAACAAAATTTATTACATCCTTCCATAATAGTTACATAAGTATTATTTATATAATTTTTATCTTTTAAAAAAAAATTAATATCTTTATTAATTTTATTATTAAAATCTATTTTTATAATTTTTTTTTTATATTTTATAAAATCATTAATTAAAAAAAAAATATCTTTAATATTTTGAGGACCAAATATTATATCAATATATTTAAATTTTAAAAATAATTTCTCTTTTTCTTGTGTAGCAACGCAACCTCCTACTAATAATATTAAATTAGGATTATTAATTTTAATATTTTTAATTTTATTTAAATAATTAAATAATTTATCCTGAGCTTTTTGTCTTACTGAACAAGTGTTTAAAATAATAATATTAGATTTTAATAAAGAATTAACTAAAATATAATTTTTAGATGACTTTAATAAATAAGAAATAATTTTGTTAGAATCATACTTATTCATTTGACATCCTCAAGTTTTTACATATATCTTTTTATACATAAAAATATAATTTATATTAATAAAAAAATTATTAATAGCTACGACAGGAATTGAACCTGTAATCTCAGCGTTATGAATGCTGTGCTTTAACCAAATAAGCTACGTAGCTATAAAATATTTAAATAGGGGTACCAGGATTTGAACCTGGGATCCCGGGATCAAAACCCGATGCCTTACCTCTTGGCTATACCCCAATATAAATATTATATTACGGAAGACGAGATTTGAACTCGTATACATTAAAGTACTAGACTCTAATTCTAGTGCGTTTACCTATTTCGCCACTTCCGTTTATAAATATATATATATTATAATAATAACATGAAAAATAAATTATTATTATCATTATTTAATTATTGCAGAAAAATATTTAATAATAAAAATATATATTTTGGTCATAATACTTATAATTCCTTTTCAGAAAGTATACATTTAATATATTCAATATTAAATATAAATATAAAAAAAAAAATAAATAAAATAAAAAATATATATATAAATAAAAAAAAAATATATAAAATTATAAATATATCTAAAATAAGAATAAAAAAAAGAATACCTATAGCATATTTAACAAAAAATACATGATTTTGTAATAAAAAAATTTATATCAATAAAAATGTTTTAATACCCAGATCTCCAATATCAGAAATAATTAAAAAAAAATTTTTTTTTATTAAAAAAAAACCAAAATATATTTTAGATCTATGTACAGGAAGTGGTTGTATAGCTATAGCTTGTTCATATTTATATCCTAAAGCAAAAATACACGCTACAGATATATGCAAAAAAGCTTTAAAAATAGCTAATAAAAATATTTTTTTACATAAAAAAAATAAACAAATTAAACTAATAAAATCTGATATATTTAAAAATATTAAAAATATTAAATATGATTTAATTATATCTAATCCACCATATTTAAGTAAAAATGATATAAAAAAATTACCTTTAGAATATTTATATGAACCAAAAATAGCTTTAATAACAAAAAAAAATGGATTATATTTAATACAAAAAATTATTAATGAATATAATTTTTTTTTAAAAAAAAATGGATATTTAATATGTGAAGTAGGACACCAAAAAAAAAAAATAATAAAAAATAATAAAAATATTAAATTTAAATGAATAAATTTTAAAAATAAAAATAATAATGTATTTTATATAAAAAATTAAAAATTAAATAATTTTAAAAAATTACTTTTAGTATTTTTTAAAACATTTTTATAACTAATTTTTTTTAATATAGAAATTTTTTTGATTATAAAAATTATTCTACTAGGATTATTTTTAAATCCCCTATAGGGATGTGGTGATAAATATGGAGAATCAGTCTCAATTAATAATCTATCTATAGGAATATATTTAATAATATTTTGTAAATTTAAATTATTTTTAAAAGTAATTAAACCAGATAAAGAAATATACATACCTAAATTTAAAAAATTATATAAAATATATTTATCAAAATAATTATAACAATGTAAAATAATATTAAAAATTCTATTATTTAAATTTTTAATTATATTAAAAGTATCTGTATAAGATAATCTTGTATGTATAATACAAGGTTTAATATATTTTTGACATAAATATAAATGATAATTAAAAACATAAATTTGTTTTTTTTTATCTAAATTATTTGAATTAAAATAATCTAAACCACATTCACCAATTGCAATAACTTTATCATTTAATATATTTTTTTTTAAATATAATAAATTATTTTTATAATCTTTATTTATATATAAAGGATGTATACCACAAGATAATTTAATAATATTTTGATTTATACAAGATAACATAGATAAAATATTAAAAAAATTTTTCATATTTACTGAAACAGCTAAAAGATATTTTATCTTATTTTTTTTTAAAAAAAAAATTAAATTATTTATATTATTAGATAATACTTTACTTAACTTATCTATATGACAATGAGAATCAAATAATAACATATTTATTACCTTTATTCAATTTTTAAAAATAAATAATTTATTAATTCATATAATAAAATATTTTTATTAATATTTTTTATATTTTTAATCTTATTAATACAAATAATAATTTTATTAAATATTAAAAAAGAGTTTTTAATAGAAAAATAATGATATATTTTTTTAAATAAAAAAAATATATCTAAATTATATAAATATTTTATATTATTTAATTTAAATTTTATAAAATCTAAAAATATAGTAGATAAAAAATATAAATTATAATATAAAAATATATTATTTATCTTTTTAATAAATAATTTAATATTATATTTTTTTATATTAAATAAAAAATTAATTAATTTAAGTCTAATATTTCATATTTTTTTTAATATTTTTATAGAATTATATATTGAATTATTACTTAATCTTATAATAGATAAAATATTTTCTTTACTAAATTTATTTAAATCATATTTTTTATTTAAATAAAAATATATTTTATTTTCTTTTATAAAATTTAATTTTATTTTATAACATCTGCTTAATATAGTAAAAGGAATATATATATTATTTAAACAACTAAATATAAAAATAGAATTATGATATGAAGATTCTATTCATTTAAGTAAAAAAGTATTTACAGAAAAATTTCAAAAAGTAAATTTAGATAAATAAACTATTTTAATTCCCAAATAATTAATATTATTAAATCAATAAAAATATACTTTTTTTATAAAATTAATATCAACATCATTATTAATATAATAAAAATTAGGATGATTTTTTTTTTTTAATAAATTACAATTAATACATTTTAAACAAACTTTATACTTTCGTTTTTTTAAACATAATAATCACATAGAAAAATAATAAACTATTTTATCTATATCATTATTTTCTAAATAATTAATAATTAAATTAAAACCTTTTAAGTAATTAAAATTACAAAAATCTATAAGATTAATATAATCAATATTTTTATAATTATACATATTTAAAATATTTTAAAATTTATATAATATATCTATTAAAATTAATATAATTATAATATAATATTAAATATCAATTTTAAAAAAAAATAAAAAAAAAAAAATAAGGTTAATATATGTTAGTTAATAATAAAGCACCAAATTTTTGTGTAAAAGGAGTAGATAAGAATAATCAAATTATAAAATTTGATTTATACAAAAATATAAGTAATAAAAATATTTTATTATTTTTTTGACCATTAAATTTCACATTTATATGTCCTTCAGAAATAATAGCATTAAATAATAGATATAAAAAATTTAAAAAAAAAAACACTAAAATTTTAGGAATATCTATTGACTCTATATATTCTCATATAGCTTGAAAAAATACTCCAATAAATAAAGGAGGAATAGGAAATATAAAATTTAATATTTTATCTGATATAAATAGAAAAATAATTAAATTATATAATATAAAATTTAAAAAAACATATACCTCATTAAGAAGTACTTTTATTTTAGATAAAAATAAAATCATTAGATATCAATCAACTAATGATATGTTTATTGGAAGAAATATAGATGAAATATTAAGAATTATAGATGCAATTAATTATAATTGTAAAACAAAATTATCTTGTCCAGCACAATGAAACAAAAATAAAAGTGGAATAAAAGAAAATTATGAAGATATATGTAAATATTTAAAAAAAAATTATAAAACTATATAATATATTTAATTATACATATATATGTATGTATATACATAATTAATTTTTTTTTTAAATAATTTTTTATTTAATTTTATTTTCTTTATATATAACTCTTTTTCTAATAATAGGATCGTATTTTTTTAAAATTATTCTTTTATTAGAATTTTTTTTATTTTTTACTGAAGTATAAAAATGTTTACTTCCAGAAGAAGAAACTAATTTTATTTTTATTCTTTTTTTTTTAGACATATATTTTATATTTAAATAATATTTTTATAAAAAATTATCTATACCTAATTTTTCTATTATCTTAATTGCTTTTGATGTTATTTTTAATTTTATAAATTTTTTTTTTTTAAAAGATCAAAAACGATGATTATGTAAATTAGGTAAAAATTTTCTTCTTGTTTTATTCATTGAATAAGATCTTTTATTACCAAATATAGTTTTTTTTCCTGTTATAAAACAAAATTTTGACATATATATATATAACACCGATTAAAAAAAAAATTATTTTTTTATTATTAATTTAATTTTTTTAGCTAAAAATATATTATTATAATTATTAGATTCATATTTAAATAATCCATATATAATTACAATATTATTAATATTAATAATATTACGAAAATTTAAATATATATTTTTAAATAATAAAACATCTATATTATTAGTACTATCATCTAAATTTATAATACATATTTTATTATCATTTTTAGTTGATAAATATTTAATATTTGTAATTAAACCAAATATACTAACTAAAATATTTTTTTTTAAAAAATACAACTCTTTTATATATATAAAATTATATCTTTTTTTAATAAAATTTAAATATTTATTAACTGGATGATCAGTAATATAAAATCCCAAAACTTCCTTTTCTTTATTTAATATATATATATTATCACATTTATATGAAAAATTAAATATTTTTTTATATATTTCATTTTTATCAAAATTTTTATTTTTAAATAAACTTAATTGATTAAATTTTAAATTTAAATTCTTATTTTTCATAATCAATAATATTTGATTAAAATTAGAATATAAAATAAATCTATTTATATTAAAAACATCTAAAGAACCAGAAAAAATTAATTTTTCCATTACTAATTTAGTAATTTTTCTATCATTTATTAAAAAACAAAAATTAATAAAATCATTAAAATATTTAATTTTATTACGAATATTAGTTATATGATTAATAGAACTTTTACCCAAACCTTTTATAGCACCTAAACCATAAACTATATTATTATTAGAATCTACATAAAAATAATAATTACTAATATTTATATTAGGAGAAATAATTTTAATACCAAATTTTTTAGCTTCATTAATTATTATAACAATTTTTTTAATATTATCAATATCAGCATTCATAAAAGATACCAAATATTCAGAAGTAAAATTAGCTTTTAATCATAAAGTTTGATAAGATAATAATGAATATGATACTGAATGAGATTTATTAAAACCATAACTAGCAAAATTTTTAATCAAATTAAAAATATTTAAAGAAATATTTTTATTAATACCTAAAGATTTAGAACCATATAAAAATTTTTTCTTATGTAATTTCATTTTTTTAGAATTTTTATTACTTATTACATCCCTCAATTCATCTGCTTCACCCAAAGTATAATTAGCTAATACTTGAGCAATTTTCATTATTTGTTCTTGATATAAAATTATTCCATAAGTACTTTTTAAAATAGGTTTTAATAATTTATGATGACATATAATATTAGGATAATATATAAATTCATATCCATTTTTACGATTAATAAAATTATTTACCATACCAGATTGCAAAGGACCAGGTCTAAATAAAGCTAATAAAGATGTTATATCATTAAAGTTATATGGTTTTAATTTATTAATTAAATCTCTCATTCCTTTAGATTCTAATTGAAAAACAGATATAGTTTCAGAATTTCTTAATAAAGAAAAACTTAAATTATCATTTAAAGATATATTATTAATATCTAAATTAGTAGATAAATATTTTTTACTATTTATATTTTTAATAGTTTTATCAATAACTGTTAAAGTTCTTAATCCTAATAAATCAAATTTAATTAAACCAATATATTTTATATCATCTTTATCTAATTGTGTAAAAATTTTTTCAGTATTTTTATCATAAAAAGTAGAACAAAAATCAGTAATTAACGTAGGAGAAATTACTATACCACCAGCATGTTTACCTATACCTTTAATAATACCTTCTAATTTAGAAGAAATATCTATTAATTTTTTAATATCTTTATTATTAATATATATTTTTTTTAATTTATTATCTTTAATTAAAGATTCTTTAAAAGTTATATTTGAATCTATTGATATTAATTTAATTAAATAATCTATATATCCATATGAATAACCTAAAACTCTACCTACATCTCTTAATAAAGATTTAGCAGTCATAGTACTAAAAGTTACAATTCGTGCAACAGATTTAATACCATATATATTTTCTATATGATTAAAAACTTTATCCCTTTTTTTCATACAAAAATCTATATCAAAATCTGGCATAAATATTCTTTCAATATTTAAAAATCTTTCAAAAATTAAATCAAATTTTATAGGATCAATATCTGTAATATATAATAAATATGCTATTAAAGACCCTGAACCAGAACCTCTACCGGGGCCTACATATATATTATTTTTTTTAGCTCAATTTACAAATTCCATTACAATTAAAAAATAATCTGAAAGATTTAATTTAAATATTATATCTAACTCTTTATTTATACGTAATAAATATTTATTTTTTAAATTAATATTTTTTTTAAAACTAATTCTTTTTTCTAACCCTATATTTATTATATTTTTTAAATAATTATTAGATGAATCTTTAGAAAAAGGAAATTTAGGTAAACTATTTTTTTTTTTTTTTACTAAAAAATTACATATTATTGAAATTTCTACTGTATTTTCTAAAGAAATAATTAAATCAGAAAATAATTTACACATTTGTAATTCTGTTTTAAAATAATATTCTTCAGTATAATCTATAAATAAAGAAACTTTATTTAAATAACATCCATAATAAATAGAAGAACGAATTTTATGTATAAAGAAATCTTTTTTTTTAAAAAAAAGAACTTTATTAGTAGCTACTAAAGGTGTATTAGTTTCTTTAGAAAAATTAATAATATCTTTAACAAAGATATTTTGTTTTTTATGAGACAAACGAAATATTTGTATATAAAAATAATAAAAATATTTTTTTAATAAAAATATATGATTAATAACTGAATTTTTATTATACTGAAAAAAATATTTATTAGATATAGAATAATAATTTATTGAATATAATAAAATTAAACCATTACTAAATTTACATAATAATTTATAATCTATATACAATAAAAATAAATTATTATAATTTCTATAAGAAATAGAAATTATTTTTAATAAATTTCTATATCCATTTTCATTAATAATTAGTAAAGTAGATAAATTAATACTATTTGTATCTTTAAAAAAAATACCTATATCAATACCAAAAATTGGTTTAATTCCATAATAATAAGATCTTTTAGAAAATTTTATAATAGCAGATAAATTAAAATAATCAGTTAAAGCTATACACGGCATCTCTAACTTATAAGTATATTTTAAAATATCATCTATTTTACAAATACTATCTTTAATAGAATAATCACTATGAACATTCAAATGTATAAATTTAGGATTATACATATATATATTTAATTAATATTTTCAATTACATCATTAGTTATATCTAATATATCATTATTTTTATAATAAATAACATTAGAATCTATAACCAAATTATATTTTTTTTTTTTAGCTAAAGAAAAAATTATATTTTTAATTTTAAATAAAATTTTTTTATATATATATAAATTTTTATTATTTAATTTTAATTCTAAATCACTAATATTTTTATATATTTTTTTTTTTTTAAAATTAATTTTATTATTTAAAAAAATATTTTTATCATAATTATCTAAATATTTAAATGTATTAAATTTTTTTTCTTTTTTTAAAATATTATCTATTTTAATTTTTAATTTTATATATTTTTTATTAATATAAATATTTAATTTATTAATAAATCTTTTATATTCAATACAATTTTTAAAAACTTTATTAAAATTAATAATTGCTATATTTGAATAAGATAAATTACAAAAAAATAAAAAAAATAAAAAAAAACAAATATTAAAATATTTTTTCATATATTTCCTAAATAAAATTATAAAATATTACCTATATTAAATTGTATATAATTTATTTCATCAAAATAATTATATTTAATAGGTAAACCAAAAGATAAATTTAATAAACCTATAGGAGTAATAATATTTAAAGAAGTTCCAATAGATAATTTTATCATATCTTTATAACTAAAATAATTTAATTTTTTATAATATTTTTTTTTAAAAAAATCTTTCATACTAGTATCTAAAATTAAACCTGAATCAAAAAATAAAGATAAACGAAAATATTTTGAATAAAAATTATTTAAAAAAAAATAATTTGATAAAATAATATTAAAATTATTTAATAAAATTAAATTTCCACCTGAAGAATTTTTAGATAAACAAATTATAAAACTTTTATTACATTTATAATTTTTAGAATTTAAAAATAATTTATTAGGACCAATATTTTCATTATTTAAACCACGAAAAAAAATATTATCTCCAAAATAAAAATTATCATAAAAAGGCAATAATTTATTATTAAAACCATTACCATATCCTAAATAGCTATTTAGAAAAAAAATTCAATTTTTTTTATTATCTAAAGGTAAATAATTTGAAAAAGAAATAAAAAATTTATAAAAATTATTATTTGAATAAGGTAAAGTAAATTTACTAAATAAATTTATTTTATATCCAGAAACAGGAAAAATATCTGTATTTAATTTATCAATGATAATTTTATTAATTATAAAAATATCTTTATTAAATATATTATTATTTAAATAATTTATATTATATTTTTTTTTCATAGAATTAAAATAATTTAATGCTAATAATTGAGATTTAACTTTATATAAATAATTATAAGAATATTTAAAAATAAATTTATAATTTAAAAAATTATTAATATAAAAATCTATAATATTTTCTATACCATAATCTAAATTTAAATATCCATAATTATTATATTTATCATTTAATAAATGATTATAAAAAAAATTATGTTTTATATAAATATTTTTATTTTTATTTATAAAATAATTATAAAATATATTAATTGAGTTAATAAATTTATTTTTTAAACCTTTAATAAAAAAATTATCATTATTATTAATAATATTTTTTTGAGATCAAACAATATTATAATTTAAATTACTTTTTTTTCCATAACCTAAACTAAAATTTATAATACTATTATTTTTCTTTTTAATATAATATATTAAATTTATTCTATTAAAACTAATAATTTTTTTTTTAACTCTTATATATTTAAAAAAAATATTTTTATTTAAATTATTTATTTTTTTTTTAATTAAATTTGGATTATATATATTTCCTTTAAAAATAATAAGTTTATTAACTAAATTATTATCTTTAAAATATTTTTTATCTTTAAAAATAATATTTTTTATGTAATATCTATTACCTAAATTAATATTTAATATAGGAATAATCCTATTTTTTAATATTTTTTTATATATAATTTTAAAATTAATATTTATATATCCTTTTATAATAAAAAATTTTTTTATTTTAAATATAATTTTTTTTAATATATTATATTTATAATAAAAACAATTATTAAATATTTTCTTTTTATAATTATTTATTAAAATATTAAATTTTTTAATATTAGTATATACTTTTATATCACATATTTTATATATATTACCTTCAAATATATATATATTTATATTTAGTATATTAAATTTAATATATGAATTAATAAAAATTTTATTAAATTTAAAATCTAAATAACCATTCATTAAATAAAAATTTTTAATATTCTTTAAATTATTTATAAAATCTATATATATAAAATTATATTTAAATATAGAATTAAATAAATTTCTATATTTTTTATTATAAATAAAAGATAAGATAATATCTTTACTAAAATTATAATTATTTATTATATTAATATTATTTATTTTAAAATTAATACCCTCATTAATTTTAAATATAAAAAATCATTTATTATTATATAATTTATTTTTTAAATAACTTATTTTAACATTAAAATTTCCTAAATTTTTATATTTTTTTAATAAAAATTTTTTAAATTTTATAAAATTATAATAACTAAAAAATTTACCATATTTTATATTAAATTTATTTAAAAATATAATTATTTTTTTTTTATTAAATAATTTATTTCCTAAAATACATAATTTATATATTATAGGTTTATATTTTAATATATATAATAATTTTTTATTTTTTAATTTTCTTATTTTTATATAATCAAAATGATTTAAAAAATATATTTTTTTTTTTATATATTTTTTTTTATAAAAATAATTATTATTACTTTTTTTTAAATTATTAATATAATAATTATTATTAATATTATTATTTTTAATATTTAAAATAATATTTTTAAAATTATATTTTGTACTAGATAAAGATTTATTAATATTTAGAAATATTAAGAATAATACTATAAAAATATTTATTTTCATATTTTTTTTTAAATATTAATTATTATAATAATTAATATTAATATAATTTATACTAAAACACCAAATTTTCTATTTCTGTTATTAAAACTTTTAATTATATTTAAAAATTCAATATGTGTAAAATCTGGTCATAAAGTATCTATAAAAAATAATTCAGAATATGCTATTTGTCATAATAAAAAATTACTAATTCTTTTTTCTCCACCAGTACGTATTAATAAATCTACAGGAGGTAAATAACCTAAACATAAATTTTTTTCTATTAATTTTTCATCTATTTCATTTATATTTAAAATATTTTTTTTAAAATTTAAAAATATATTTTTAATACAATTTAATATATCTCATTTACCACTATAATCTATAGCAATATTTAATTTTAAACCAGTATTATTTTTAGTTAAATATTCTATTTCATTTATATTATTTTTTAATATATTAGAAAATTTAGTTCTATTACCTATAATTTTAACACATATATTTTTTTTATTTAAAGAATACATTTGATTTTCTATGGATAAAGAAAATAGTCTCATTAATTCAAAAACTTCTAAATAAGGTCTTTTTCAATTCTCTGTACTAAAAGCATATAATGTTAATATATTTAATTTATATTTAACAGAAAAATTTATTATATCTTTTAAAGATTTTAAACCTTTTTTATGTCCTAAAATACGAGATAAACCTTTATTAGAAGCTCATCTTCCATTTCCATCCATAATTATTGCTACATGTTTTAATTTATTTTTTTCTTTTATAAACATAAATTTTAAAAAAAAAAAGTTAATTATTAATAATTTTCTTTTCTTTATCTAAATATAAAATATTTATTTTATTTATATATAAATCAGTTAATTTTTGTAAAATTTTATTAAAAATATTTTTTTCATCTTTACTTATATTACATAATTTAATTTTATTTTTAAATTTTTTTCTTACATTTCTAATCATTATTTTATATAATTCTGTTTCTTTTTTTAATAATTTTATAATATTTATTTTTTTTTCTTCCGTAATAGGAGGAATATAAATAATTATATCATCATTATCCTCATTTATATTTAAATCTAAATTATACATGTAAATACTTTTTTTAACTATTTTTTTAATATTTTTATCAAACAACGATATTCTAATAGTATAATTATTTTCTAAAAAAATACGAGATAATTTATAAAGAAAAAATTTTTTTCCATAACAATCAATTAATATTTTAGATATAATATTTTTATCTAAAAAATTTAAATTTAAATTATTAATATTATTTTTATAAATATCTAATATTTCATTCATTTTATTATCTATATTAATTTTAGATATATTATTTGAAATATTCATATAATAATTATACATTAAAATAATATAATTTATTAAAAATACACTTAATCGTCTAAAAAATTACGTAATATATCAGATCTACTAGGATGACGTAATTTACGTAAAGCTTTAGCTTCAATTTGTCTAATTCTTTCTCTAGTTACATCAAATTGTTTACCAACTTCTTCCAAAGTATGATCACTATTCATATTTATACCAAAACGCATCTTTAAAACTTTTGCTTCTCTTGGAGTAAGACTAGATAAAACTTCGTTAGTAATATTTTTTAAACTATCAGAAGCTGCTGAATCTAAAGGTAATTCTAAAGAAGAATCTTCTATAAAATCACTTAAATGCAAATCATCATCTTCACCAATAGGTGTTTCCATAGAAATAGGTTCTTTAGCTATTTTTAATATTTTTCTAATTTTTTCTTCAGATAAAGACATATGGATAGATAATTCTTCTGGGGTAGGCTCTCTACCAAATTTTTGTAAAATTTGTCTAGAAATTCTATTTAATTTATTAATAGTTTCTATCATATGTACAGGAATTCTAATAGTACGAGCTTGATCTGCAATAGATCTAGTAATTGCTTGACGTATTCATCATGTAGCATATGTAGAAAATTTATATCCCCTTTTATATTCAAATTTATCAACTGCTTTCATTAAACCTATATTTCCTTCCTGAATTAAATCTAAAAATTGTAAACCTCTGTTAGTATATTTTTTAGCTATAGAAATAACTAATCTTAAATTTGATTCTATCATTTTTTTTTTTGCTATTTTAATTTTAGAATCATAATATACTAAAAAATTATCTATTTTTTTAATATTACAAATATTTAAACCAACTTTTTTTTCTAATATAAATAATCTATTTAATTTTTTTTCTATTTTATCTATATTATCATAAATTTTTAAAGACCATATTTTATTTAAATTTATAATTTTATATATTCAAATATTATTTGTACCATAATAATAATATAATTTATTAAATACATTTATAGGAACTAAACAATAATTAACACATAAATTAAAAATTTTTTTTTCATTAAAATTAATAATTTTAATTATTTTTTTTATTTTATATATTAAATAATTAAATTGTTTTGGAGTTAATTTAAATTTCATAAATAAATTAATTAATTTATTTAATTCATATTTAGTAAAAGGATGTTTAATAGTATATTTTTTTATAAATTTATTCAATATTTTATATTGAATTTTTAAATAATTAAATCTATTTTTTACTATTTGAGAATTTAATAAATTTAAATATATATCATTATTTTTTTTTATTTTTTTTTTATCATTATAAATAAATAAATCATTATTATTATAATCAACAAAACCAATAATTAAATCACATAAACGTAATTCCCCAATTTTAACTAAAGAATATTGATGTAAAAAATAATCTATAGTTTTAAAAAATTTAGCTAAATAATATTGTATAAAATTAATATTATCTTCTATACATTTAGCTATATTAATTTCATCTTCTCTAGTTAATAAATTTACATTTCCCATTTCACGTATATACATTATAAATAAATCACCATTTTATACATATTAAAATACTTTCAAAAAAAAAAAAAATTATAAAAATAAAATAAATTTTAAATATTATTTTTTAAAAAAATTATAAACATAATTTTATTATAAATTTATTTTTTTATAAAAATATAATAATTTTAAATAAAAATAAAAATATTTTTTATACTTATTAAATATAAAAATAAATTAAAAATTTAAACATTTAAATTTTATTAAATCTCATATTTTTTTCTTTCTTTTATAATTTCATCCATATTTTATACTTTTTAAATAAATTAAATTAATTCTTTTATTTATTAAAAATAACTTTAATTTATTTAAAAAATTCAAAAATACTTTTTTTTCATTATTTAATATAATTAATAAATTATTTAAATATAAATATTCAATATAAAATTTTATTCTATAATTACTAAAATGTTTAATTATATCTTTTATATCAATATTAATATTATATAAACATATATTAACTATTTTAATAAATAATGATAAAGTATTTTTATTATTATTAAATAATTTATCTTTTATATTTACATATAAACATAAATACTTATATTTTAATAAAATACTTATTAAATAACGTAAAATATTATATTCTTTATATATTTTTATATTATATACATAATTTACTAAATTTAATAATTTATTTTTACTTAAACCTATAACATTGGATAATTTATTATATAAAAAATATTTTATTATAGGAGATTTAATAATCTTAATATAAGAAATTATTTTTTTCGCAAAATAAATTTTTTCATTTAAATAAATTAAATTTTTTTTATATAAAAAAAAATAATATAAAATATTATATCAAGATTTAGAATTATTTATTCTATTTTTAAATTTTATAATACCTTCTTTATTAATTAAAGAATTAGGATCTTCATTAAAAGGTAAAATAATAAAATAACAATTTTTAATTCCATTTATATAATTTAAAATTAATAATAATGTTCTTTTAGTAGCATCTATACCAGAATAATCTCCATCATAACAAAAAATAATATTATTAGTATATAAATATAAAAATTCAATTTGTTTATTACAAATATTAGAACCTAGTAATGCTACACTATAATATATATTATATTTATGTAAAATAATAACATCAAAATATCCTTCTACTACTAAAATTTTTTTTAGTTTTAAACATTTTTTTCTTAAAAAATTAAATCCATATAAAATATATTTTTTATTAAAATATTGATTATTAGAAATATTTAAATATTTAGGAAAATGTTCTTTATTTAAAGAACGACCTCCAAAACCTATTATTTTATTATAAATATTAAATATAGGGAATATAATACGATTATATAATATATTATAATAAATATTATTAACTTTATATATTAATTTAAATTTTAAAAAAAAATTTAATTCAATCTCTTTAAAAAAATTATTATTATTTATAATTTTTTTAGGTAAATAACCTATAAAAAATTTTTTAATTATATTAATATTTAATCCTCGATTAAATAAAACTTCTCTAATAAAAAATAATTTTTCATTTTTCAATAAATAATTATGATAATAAAAAGCAAATTTATACATTAATTTTAAATAAATATTTAATTTATTTACTTTTTTTTTATTTTTATTAATAAATAAAAGTTTAATATTATACATTTCAGATATTTTTTTAATACTTTCTAAAAAACTAATATTATCATAACGCATAACAAAATCTATTACATTACCATAAATTTTACAACCAAAACAATAATAATAATTTTTATCTTCATTAACTAAAAATGAAGGATTTTTTTCATTATGAAAAGGACATATAGATAAATATCTATTACCTATTTTCTTTAAGTTAATTTTTAAAGATATTATTTTAACTATACTTACACTAGAAATTAAATATTTAATAAAATTATTTGAAATATATTTCATATTAATTAATATTATATATTTCTATAATTATTTTTAAATATATTTTTTTTTTTTCTTTTTATAGCTAAATCCTTTGCTTTTTTTCTTTTAATAGTAGGTTTTTCATAAAATTCTCTTTTTTTTACTTCAGATAAAATACCAGATTTTTCACACAATCTTTTAAATCTACGTAAAGCCATATCAAAAGATTCATTATCTTTAATTTTAATAAAAGGCATATAATTTTTCCTATTTAAATAATTAATAATATATTTTATAATAAATAATATAAAATAATATTTTATATTAACATATTTTAAAAATTATAAAAAAAAAAATGATTATATTAGGTATAGAAACATCATGTGATGAAACTTGTATAAGTATTTACGATAATAAAAAAGGAATAATAATAAATGAAATATATAGTCAATCACATATACATTGTAAATATGGAGGAGTTGTACCAAATATAGCATCAGAAAATCATACTTTTAAAATTATTTCATTAATTAAAAAAGTAATAAAAAAAACAAAAATAAAAATTAATAAAATTAATTTAATAGGTTTTACTGCAGGACCAGGTTTATCTAGTTCTTTATTAATAGGTTCTACTACAGCTAATGTATTATCATTAATATATAATATACCTTGTGTCCCAATTAATCATATTGAAGGTCATGTTATGTCTATAATGTTATCAAAAAAAAAACCTTCTTTTCCATTTTTAACTCTTATAACTTCAGGAGCTAATACTATATTATTAATAGTTAAGAATTTTAATAAATATAAAATTTTAGGAAGTTCATTAGATGATTCAGCTGGAGAAACATTTGATAAAATAGGTAATATATTAAAATTAAAATATCCTTCAGGTAATAAAATAGAAAAATTAGCAAAATATGGAAAAAATAATTTAAATTTTCCTAAACCTATAATAAAAAACAAAAATAATTTTAATTTTAGTTTTTCTGGTTTAAAAACACATATTATTAATATAATTAATAAAAAAAAAATTAATAAACAATTTAAATATGATATAGCATATTCATTACAAGAAACAATTACAGATATATTAATAACAAAATCAATAAATGCAGCAAATAAATATAATATTAATAATATTAGTATAGTAGGAGGAGTTAGTTCAAATAAAAAATTGAGAAAAAAATTTATTAATTTAGTAAAAAAAAAAAAAAATATATATTATCCAGATAAAAAATTATGTACTGATAATGCTGCTATGATAGCATATACTTGTTATATAAAATATATTACTAAAAATATAAAATATTCTAATTTAAATATTAAAGTAAAACCATCATGAAATATTAACGAATTATTTTAATATTTTTATTTCTAATATAAAAATATATTTTTTTATATCTCAATATATTTAATTTATATTTAATTTTATCTCCTTTATATCCTAAATTAATTATAAATTTATTTTTAATATTTTTAGTAATATAAAAAATATCTGGTAAATATTTAATTATAATTAAAAATATTTTTTTTTTTAAAAAACATAATTTAATTTTTTTTATAAATTTTAAAAATATATTTAAATTTAAAGGTTTACGCCAAACATCTAAAATATTTAATATATAAATAAATAATTTACAAATATTTTTTTTTTTAAAAAAAATTATTTTTTTTAATATATAATATAAATATTTAAATAAAATAGAAATTTTTTTAGATAAATTATATTTTTTACAAAAAAAATATATTTTATTTAATATATTTAAATTAGAAAAAAATTTTTTTGATAATATAGAACAATCAAAAAAACAAAATAAAACAAATAAATTTGTTTCTAATTTTAATTTATAATTATACAAATTATCAAAAATCAAATTAAAATAATATAAAATATTTTTATTTTTAAAAACATTTATTAATTCAGGATATATTATATTAATAGCATTACATTTATTTAATAAATAAAAATATAAAAATAAATTACATTTTAATATTACTTTTTTTGTTTCTAATCATATACGCTGAGGAGTTAAAAAATATAATTCTCCAGAATTAACTATACTAAATAATAAATTAAAAGTTTTTTTATGAACTAAAAAACCAAATTTATAATAAAAAGAATAAAATTTTGATAACCTTAACACCCTTAAAGGATCTTCAGAAAAATAAATAGATGTATTTCTAATAATACGATTTTTAATATCTCTAATACCTTTATAAGGATCATAATAAATATTATTATTTATATCATAAGCAATAGAATTTATAGTTAAATCTCTTCTATATAAATCTTCTTTTAAAGTAATTTTAGAAGAAAAATTACATATAAAACCTTTATAACCTTTATTAATTTTTATATCTTTACGAGCTAAAGTATATTCTTCATAAGAAATAGGATGTAAAAAAACTGGAAAACTACTTTTAATAGGTATAAAACCTAAATTAATCATTTTATAATAATTTCCACCAACTACTACTCAATCATTATCACGTACTTTTATACCTAAAAGTTTATCACGTATAGCACCACCAACAAGATAAAATTTCATTGAAATTATAAAATATTATATATATTTCATTTTTAAAATATTACTATCAACTAAACCATTATTAATTTCCTTTAAAGCTAAAATAGTCACTTTATCATTTTTCAATTCTTTTAAATAATTATTTTTTGAAAAAAATTGTATTTGTCTAGCACGTAATGATGCTATTAAAACTAAATTAAATCTATTTCCTATTTTATTTATTACTTTCTGAACAATAAAATTATACATAAAATTATTTTATAAAATTTTAATTTTAACATTTTTAAAATATATATTTTAATAATACAAATATTAAAAATTAAATAATAAATCTTTATTAATATATTTATATACCTTTTTATATTTACATATTTTATGATTTAATATAGGATTATTTATTATATTTCAATATAATTTTTTTTTTAAAATTTTTTGTATTTTATTAAAAATATTAGGTATTATAGGAGATAAATATATTGTTATAATACAAAAAATATTTATAATTGTAGTACAAAAATTATGTAATTCATTTTTTTTCTTAACAGAATTACATATATTTCAAGGTTTATAATTATTAATATATTTATTAATAATACTTAATAATTTATTAATCTCTAAAAAAATCTGACAATAATTATAATTAAGATAATAATCACTTATTAAATTAGACTTATTTACAAAAAAATAATAAAAATTATTATCTAATAACTTATTAGATAAAATATTATTAAAATATTTATCCAAAAATGGACATATTCTAGAAATAATATTAATATATTTATTTATAAAATTACAATTAATAGTTTTTATATAATCATCTAAACATAAATTAATATCACTAATATTAAATGATAATTTACTAGAAAAATAATATCTTAAAGAATCAGAATCAAAATAATTTAATCATTTTTCAGAAGTAATAAAATTATTTTTAGATTTAGACATTTTTATTCCATTAATTTTTAAATGACCATGTACTATTATATTACTAGGTTTTCTATAATTTAATACATCTAATATTATTGGTCATAATAAACCATGAAAATATAAAATATCTTTACCTATAAAATGATATATTTCATAATTACTATTTATATTTCAAAATTTATCAAAAATATTATAATTATTTATATAACAAAAATGTTTAAAAACACTAATATATGCTAAAAGAGCATCTAATCATACATAAAAATATTTATTATAAATATATTTATTAGGTATCTTAAAACCAAAATAAGGACTATCACGAGATATATTCCAAATATTAAAATTATTATTTAATAAAAATAATAACTGGTTTTTAATTTGATTTTGTAAAGGAGTTGATATTATTCAATTATATATTATATTTTTATATATACTAATATCTAAAAATAATTGTTCAGTTTTTTTTAAAATTGGTTTTTTTTTAGATAATACAGAAATAGGATTAATTAATTCATGAGAATTATATACTTCATTACAATATTCACATACATCTCCATATTGATCTTTTTTTTTACACCTAGGACATTTACCTTTTATTAATCTATCCGGCAAAAAAATATTATTAATATTATCATAAAATTGATATATTTCATTTTTATATAATATATTTTTATTATTAAAATTATTTAATAATAATAAAGAATAAAAATAATTAAATTTACTATGAGTAGTATAGTACATGTCATGAGAAATATTAAAATTAATAAATTGTTTTTTATGATCTTTAAATATTTTTTTAACCATTATTTCAGGTAATATATTTAATTCTTTAGATTTTAAAATTATTGATGTCCCATGTGCATCATCAGCACATATAAAATAAACTTTATTTCCTAATAATTTTTGATATCTAACTCATATATCAGCTTGTATATGTTCTAAAATATGACCTAAATGTATAGGTCCATTTGCATAAGGTAAAGCACACGTAACTAAAATATTCTTCATAATTTTTTTATTTATTAATAAAAATCGGCGAGAGAGGATTTGAACCTCCGACCCACTAGTCCCAAACCAGTTGCGCTACCAAGCTGCGCCACTCACCGTAAATAAGGTGGTTAATGGGAATCGAACCCATGACATCTAGAACCACAATCTAGAGCTCTACCTAACTGAGCTATAACCACCATATAATAATTATATATTATTATATATAATAATTATATATATAATATAATTAATTATAATTAATATCTTTTCATCATATTAAAAAAATCATTATTAGTTTTAGTCATAGATAATTTTTTTATTAAAAATTCCATAGCATCTATTTCGCTCATTGGTTGAATTATTCTTCTTAATATTCAAATTTTCTGTAATTCATTTAATGAAGTTAATAATTCCTCTTTTCTAGTACCAGATCTATTATAATCTATAGCAGGAAATACTCTTTTTTCAGCTATTTTTCTAGATAAATGTAGTTCCATATTACCAGTTCCTTTAAATTCTTCATATATTACTTCATCCATTTTAGATCCAGTATCTATTAAAGCAGTAGCAATAATAGTTAAACTTCCACCTTCTTCAACATTTCTAGCAGCACCAAAAAATCTTTTTGGACGATGTAATGCATTTGCATCTATACCCCCTGTTAATATTTTACCTGAAGCAGGAACTATAGTATTATAAGCTCTAGCTAATCTAGTTATAGAATCTAATAAAATTACTACATCTTTTTTATGTTCTACTAATCTTTTAGCTTTTTCAATAACCATTTCAGATACTTGAATATGTCTTAAAGCTGGTTCATCAAATGTAGAAGAAATAACTTCTCCTTTAACTAATCTATACATTTCTGTAACTTCTTCAGGTCTTTCATCAATTAATAATACTATTAATAAACATTCAGGATAATTATAACTAATACTTTTAGCAATATTTTGTAATAAAATAGTTTTA
Organism: Candidatus Stammera capleta; assembly: GCA_015134695.1. Classification (GTDB taxonomy): domain Bacteria; phylum Pseudomonadota; class Gammaproteobacteria; order Enterobacterales; family Enterobacteriaceae; genus Stammera; species Stammera capleta_I. The sequence goes on from CP043987.1 coordinate 119,863, forward strand.
CCTGCTTTAGGAGGAGCTACTATTAAACCTCTTTGCCCCCTACCTATAGGAGAAGCTAAATCTAATACACGAGAAGTAATATCCTCTTTAGAACCATTACCAGTTTCCATATATAAACGACAATTAGTATGTAAAGGAGTTAAATTTTCAAATAAAATTTTATGTTTTATATTATCAGGTTTATCATAATTAACTTTATTTATCTTTAATAAAGAAAAATAACGTTCAGTATCTTTAGGAGGACGAATTTTACCATAAAGAGTATCTCCAGTTCTTAAATTAAATCTACGAATTTGACTAGGAGATACATAAATATCATCAGGACCAGCTAAATATGAACTATCAGAAGATCTTAAAAAACCAAAACCATCTTGCAAAATTTCTAAAACACCATCACCAAAAATATCTTCACCACTTTTAGAATGTTGTTTTAAAATTGAAAATATTATATCTTGTTTTCTCATTCTAGATAAATTTTCTAAACCTATTTTTTTACCAATAATAATTAACTTGGAAACTGACATATTTTTTAATCTTGTAAAATTCATAATTACATACTAATTGATTATTAAAATTAGGACTAAATAATTTTATTACTTTATTTTATAAATATAAATCTAAAAATTTAATTAATTCATATCTATTTATAATACCTATTTTTTTAGAAATTATTTTTCCTTTATTAAATAATATAATTGTAGGAACACTATTTATATTATATTTACTAATTAATAAATTTGATTTATTTATATCTACTTTAATAAATTTAAATTTATTTATATAATCATTATAAACTTCTTTTAATGAAGAAAAAAATAATTTACATGGACCACATAATTTCGAATGAAAAATTACTAATACATAACCTAAATAATTCAATACTTCTTTTTCAAAAAGAATATCATTAACATTTATAATATAATTTTTCATAAAACCTCTAGAATTAAATAATATCATATATTTTACTACATTTAAAAAAAAACATAAATATAAATAAATATATAAAATAAAATTTATATTTTATTTAATAATTATAAAGGTATATTAAAATGATAGATATTTTTAAAATTAAAAAAAATAAATTTATAAAAATAAATAAAATAAATAAAAAAAAAATAAAAAAAGAATATATATGAATTGATCTTATTAATCCTACTAATAAAGAAAAAATATATATTAAAAATACATTTAAACAAAGAATAATTAATAGATCTAAATTATTTAATATAGAAGCTTCAGCTAGATATTTTAAAGATAAAGATGGATTACATATACATTCATATTTTTTTTATAAAGATATACATGATCACTTAAATAATACTACTGTAGCATTTATAATAAAAAAAAATAAAATATTTTCATTAAGAGATATAGAATTACCAGTATTTAGATATTTTAAAATAAAAAATAAAAATAAAAAATTAGTAAATTATAATTCTTATAATTTATTATTAAATTTATTTGAAATTAAAATAGAACAATTAGCTAATGAAATAGAACAATTATATAAAAATTTAGAATATCTTACATATATAATTTTAAGAAAACAAAAAAAACAAGAATTTAATACATCAATAACTATATTATCTAAAAAAGAAGATATAATATCAAAAATAAGAATATGTTTAATAGATACTAAAAGAGCATTATTTTTTTTAATCAGAAATAATATTTTAAATTATAATCAAAAAGAAAAATCAAGAGAAATTATTAGAGATATAGAATCTTTATTTCCTCATAACGAATCAATGTCTCAAAAAATAAATTTATTAATAGAAACAGCTATGGAATTTTTAAATATAGAACAAAATAGAATTATTAAAATACTAACTATAATATCAATAATATTTTTACCATCGTCCATAATAACATCTTCTTATGGAATGAATTTTACTAATATTCCAGAATTAAAATGAAAATATGGATATCCTATAACTATATTAGGAATATTTATATTAAATATAATATTTTATTTTTATTTTAAAATAAAAAAATGACTTTAAAAAAATAAAAATATTAATATTATATTATATAATAATATATATATATAATAATTTTTTTTTTAATATATTACCTATGATTATTATAAGTAAATTTAATATAGGACAAAAAGTTAGACATAAACTATTAGGATTTTTAGGAATAATAATAGATATAGATTCACAATATTTTTTAATAAAAAAAAATATTAAAAATTTTTTTATAAATAAAACGAATAAAAAATCTCCTTTATATTATGTAATTATGGAAGATAATAATGGATATCCTATACATACATATTTATCTGAAAATCAATTATCATTAGAAATAAAAAAAAAATATATTAAAAACTCATTAATCTATAAATTATATAAAAAAATAAAAAAAAAAATTAAAAAATTAAAATTAAAAAATTAATATGACTATATTAGGTATAGGTATAGATATTTTAAATATAAAAAGAATAAAAAAATTTTCAAATAAAAAAATAATTAATTTTTATAAAAAAATATTAACTGAAAATGAAATTATAGAATATAAAAAAAAAAAAAATAAAATTATATATTTATCAAAAAAATTTTCTTCCAAAGAAGCAGCTTCTAAAGCTTTAGGTACTGGAATGAAATATGGTATATCATTTAAAAACTTTGAAATATACCATAATAAAAATGGTAAACCAAAAATAAAATTTTTAAATAAAGCATTACATATAATTAAAAAATTAAAAGTTAAAAAAATACATATAAGTATTACAGATGAAAAAAAATATGTTCAATCTATTGTAATAATAGAAAAATAATTATAATAAATTTAATTATTATTTAAATAAAATTTTTTTTAAAAAATATTTATATATAATAATATTATTATTAAATAATATTTATTTAAAATAAATATCTTAATTTAAATTTTAATTAAATATTAAAATATATATTTTATTAAAATTAATTAAATAAAATAAATAAATAATAATTATATATATGTAATTTATAAAAATATATAAAATATATTTTTATTATAATAAATTATTTAATACATAAATAAAATATGAAAAATATAAAATTAAAAGTTAAGTTTAAAAATAAAAAAGGATCTAATTATAATAAAAAAAATAGAAAAAAAAATATAATACCAGGTATTATATATGGAAACAAAAAAAAAAATATACCAATTTTAATAAAACATGATGATTTATATAATAAAATTAAAAAATATCAAGAAAACAATAAAAAAATATACTTTACTTTAAAATTAAATAAAAAAAAAATATTATCTAAAATTAAATATATTCAAATGCATAAATATAAAAATAAAATTATACATATAGACTTTATTTATAAATAATGGGTCGTACAGGATTTGAACCTGTGACCAATTGATTAAAAGTCAACTGCTCTACCTCTGAGCTAACGACCCATATAAAAAGTAATAAAATATATAATATATATTAATATAATTAAAAAAAAAAAACAATAAAATGTTATTAATTTATATAAATTATAAATATTTTTAAAAACATGAATATTATAGATCAAAAAATAATAAATTTAACTAATAAATATAATAATTTCTTAATCGCATTTAGTGGAGGAATAGATTCTACAGTATTATTATATTCACTATGAAAAATAAAGAAAAAAAAAAATATAAATATAAGAGCAATACATATAAATCATAATTTAAATAAATTATCTAAAAAATGAGAAAATCATTGTATTAATATATGTAAAAAATTAAAAATAAAATTAATAATAAAATTAATTAAAATAAATAAAAAATATAATATTGAAAATCAATGCAGAGAAAAAAGATATTTTTTTTTTTTAAAAAATATAGTAAATAAAGAAATATTATTAACTGCTCATCATAAAAATGACCAATGTGAAACTATATTATTATCACTAAAAAGAGGTAGTGGATTAAATGGATTAATTGGTATTAATAAAAAAAAAAAAATAAATAAAAAAATTATTTATAGACCTTTATTAAATATATATAAAAAAGATATAAAAAAATATGCTTTTAAAAATAAATTAATTTGAATAAATGATATAAGTAATAATAATATTAATATTGATAGAAATTTTTTACGTATATTAATAATACCTAAAATTTTAAAAAGATGACCATTTTTTATTAATTCTATTTTAAGAACATCTAAAATATGTAATAATATAAATATTTTTTTAAATAAAATAATTAAAAAAAAATTTTTTAATATTTTAAATAAAAAAAATATATTATTTTTTAAAAAAATATTAAAATTAAATAAACAAGAATTTTTTTTAATTATTAGAAAATGAATAAAATTAAATAATAAAAAAATGTTATCTTATAAAAACATAAATATTCTTTTAAAAATTATTAAAAATAGTAAAAAAAAATATTTTCAAATAATATTTAAAGAATTTAATATTTATAAATATAAAAAATTATTATTTTTAATAGATAAAAAAAAAAAAATAAAAAATATAATATGAAAATATAAATATAAAGATATTATTTTACCAAACAATATTGGTATATTAACAATTAAAAAAAATACAAAATATAATAAAAAAAATATAGTAAGAAAACCATTAAAAAATGAAATAATATATATAAAATTTAATAATACTGGATATATAAATATATCAAAAAATAAAAAACAAAAAATAAAAAAAATATGACAAAAATATAAAATATACCCATGAGAAAGAAATTATATACCTATAATTTATTACAATAATATACCTATAATTAGTCCAAACTTATTTAAAACAGAATACTCAAAAACAAAAAATAAAGATTACTGAAATATAAATTTAATTAAATAAATTATTTTTATAATTTGAATACTTAAATATTAAAAAATCAATTATTAAATTCTTATTAATATATTTAATATTATTATTAATACGATCTCTAAATTCAACTAAATTAAAAGATAATAACCTATTACTAATAATTAAAATATTAGGTATACCTATTACTTCAAAATCATTTATCATTTCACCAAAATATAATTTTCTATCATCTATTAATATATCTATATTATTTTTTAGTAAAATATTATATATTTTAAAAGAAAAATTATATATTTTAATACAATTATACATATTAATAGGTAAAATACCTAATTTAAAATGTGATATAGATAAAGGAAAAATAATATCATTATTATTACTATATTTTTCTATTATTGAAAATATCAAACGACTTATACCTATCCCATAACATCCCATATATATTTTTTTTTTATTTAATAAATAATTTTTAATAAATATTTTAGAATAATTATCCATTAAATTAAATATATGAGCTAATTCTATAGAATTAATTTTATAATTATTTTTTTTAATATTATTAGATATGTAAAAATTAATATTTTTACATATATCACAAAAATAACTTAAATTTACATTTTTATATCAATTCACATTTATATAAAAATTGTTATTAATATTAGAACCAAAAACAAAATTTTTTCAATTATATAATGATATATCAGCTATAATTTGATAAAAATAACCAAATGGACAAAAAAATATTCCATTAATATTAAATTTTTTTAAAATAGATTTATCTGAAATTAATTTAATTTTTTTAACTAAAGGAAATATATTATATAATTTAAATAAACTTATTTTACTTAAATATGGAATTAAAATAAATAAATAATTTTTATATTTTTCAAAATAAAGTTTTACTAAAACAGTTTTTATAAAATTTACATTATTTAATAATATAAAAATATTTTTTTTTAATAAATTAACTAATTTAAATTTTTTTCTTTCTTTTAATATTTTCCTATTTTTTTTTTTTTTATATATGTATATATCATTATCTCCATATAAAGATTTTACATGAAATTCATGAGATGATATACCACCAATATTTCCACAACTAGCTTTTTTATAATAAAAATTTATACCTATATAATTAAAAATATTTTTATATAAATCAATAACTTTATTATAAAAATTTTTTAAACATTTTATAGAATTATGAAAAGAATATGCTTCTTTCATAATAAATTCTTTAGATCTTAATATATTATATCTAGGTCTAATTTCATCCCTAAATTTTGTTTGAATTTGATAATAAAACTTCGGAAAATCATTATTTATTTCATTACCAATAATATATGAAATAATTTCTTCATTTGTAGGAGATAAAATAAAAAGTTTATTATTTCTATTATATAAATTAAATAATTCTTTACCATATAAGTTATATCTATTACTTTTCTTTAAAAAATTACTATTTTGTAAAATTGGTATATATAATTCAATACCAAATAATTTATTCATATAAAATTTAATAATATTAATAATATTTGAAATTATTTTAACTCCATTAGGTAATCATATATATATACCAGAAGATATTTTTCTTATTATACCTCCTTTAATCATTAAATTATAAATATAATTATTAGTATTATTATAATTATTTTTACATGTAAATAAAAAATATTTAGTTATTTTCATAAACTTATAAAAAAAAAAATTAATTATTTAAATATATTATAATTTATATTAATATATAATTTATATTAATAAACATCCGCCTAAAATGTGTAAATGTAAATATTTAATTTCTTGTCCAGAATCTTTATTACAATTTATAATTATTCTATAACCAGATTTATTAATATTTTTTTTTTTAGTAATTATAGGTATATATAAAAACATTTTATTTATATATATAATATTTTTTTTATTAACATAATTTAAATTTTTTATATATATATTAGGAATTATAATTATATGAATAGGAGCTTTTGGATTTATATCATTAAATACAGTTATATATTTATCTTTATATATATAATCAATATTTACTTTTTTTTTAGCAATTTTATTAAAAATATTTTCTTTCATTAAATTTACCATATTAATATAAATAATATATAAAATATACTTAATATTATAATATAATTATATTATAATAAATATAATATAATTATATTAATTATATTGATATATAATAATTAATATTTTATATTATATAATATATTTAAATTATTATTTTTTTTTTAATAAAGGTCTATAGCTCAGTGGTAGAGCACACCCCTGATAAGGGTGAGGTCAGTGGTTCAAATCCTCTTAGACCTAAATAATTTATAAATGGGGGTATAGTTTAATCTGGTAGAACGATGGTCTCCAAAATCATAGGTTAGGGTTCAAATCCTTCTACCCCTGGTTTTTTTTTAAAAATAATTTTTATTTAAAAAAAAAATAAAATATGCAAAAAAATGAAAAAATATTTAATAAAATAAATAAATTTATCAAAAAAAAAATTAATAAATTATTAAATTATCACAATGGATATATAAAATTAATAAATATAGATAAAAAAAATAACATATTTTTTAAATTTTATGGACATTGTAAATCATGTTTAATAAAAAAAAATACTTATGAAAACATAATTAATAAAAAAATAAAAGAAAAATTTAAAAAAATTAATAAAATTATTATGTTAAATTAAATTAACTAAAAAAATTATTTTTTTAAACAGTTTCATATTTTTATATTTAAAATAAATATTATATATAATAAAAATTTTAATTATTAAAAAAAATAAAAATATTTTATATAAAATTATATATATATACATATATATAATTAAATATAATAAATATTATTTATAATATATTTTATAAATAAAAAATTAGATTTATAAAAAAATTAGGATTATATATGAAATATAATATAGAAAACAAAATTGATAATATTAATATAAAATATGATTGTTTAATGATGTATTTATTTAAAAATAAATTAATTAATAATATTAAATTAAATAATAAAGAAAAAAAATATATATATAAGAAAATAAAAAAAAATAATTTTATAGGAAAATTAAATACTTATTTAACAATAAAAAATAAAATTTTTAATAAAATAAATTATATTATAATAATTGGATGTGGGAAATATAAAAAAATAAATACTGAAAAATTTATAAAAATAATAAAATATTCATATATTTTTTTAAAAAAAAAAAAATTTAAAAATATTTTATTAACATTAAATAATTTAAATATAAAAAACAATTATTGAAAAATATTTAATATAATAAAAAATTTTGAAAAATTAAATTATAAATTTGATAAATTTAAAACAAAAAAAAATATTAAAGATAATAAAACAATTAATTTTTTAGTTCAAAAAAAAAATAAAAATAATAAATATAAATTATATATAAAAAATTCATTAATTATATCTAAAGGAATTAAAATTTCTAAAAATTTATCTAATACACCAGCAAATGTATGCAATTCTAATTATATATATAAAAAAGTTAAAAAATATATAAAAAATAAAAATATAAAAATTTCATATATAAATAAAAAAAAAATAAAAAAATTAAAAATGAATTCTTATCTATCTGTAAACAAAGGATCTAAAAATAAACCAATTATAATATTAATTAAATACAAAATTAATAAATCTAAACCTATAATATTGATAGGAAAAGGAATAACATTTGATAGTGGTGGAATATCAATAAAACCATCTAAAAATATGTGAGAAATGAAATATGATATGTCAGGAGCATCAAGTATATACGGAATAATGTATATTGTTTCTAAATTAAAATTTAATATTAATATAACTGGTATATTAGCATGTGCAGAAAATATGATAGATAAAAATTCAACTAGACCAGGAGATATAATTAAAACATATTCAAAAAAAACTGTAGAAATAATTAATACTGATGCAGAAGGAAGATTATTATTATGTGATATATTATCATATGTTAATATATTTAATCCAAAATATGTTATAGATATATCTACTTTAACAGGATCTTGTATAATTGCTTTAGGAAATAAAATAAGTGGATTAATAAGTAATAATAAAAAATTATCTAAATATTTATTAAAAGCTAGTAAACAATCTAAAGATTATTTATGAGAATTACCTTTATTTAAAAAATATAAAAAATATTTAAAATCTAATTTTGCTGATATAAAAAATTGTTCTGATTATCCTTATGCAGGAACTATAATATCAGCTTGTTTTTTATCATATTTTACAAAAAAATATAAATGAGCTCATATAGATATAGCAGGAACTTCATATAATGAAAAAGGATCAACTGGAAGACCTATAAATTTAATAATACAATTTTTAATAAATTACAATATAAAAAATAATATAAATGAAAAATAATTATAAATATTTTAATAAAGAAAAAAAAATATATAATTTTTGACAAAAAAAAAAATTATTTAAAGTTAAATTAAATAATAACAAAAAAAAAAATTTTTCTATAATTATGCCACCTCCTAATATTACAGGTAATTTACATATAGGACATGCTTTTCAACAAACTATAATAGATTTTATAGTAAGATATAATAAAATGCGTAATAAAAATACCTTATGAATAATGGGTACTGATCATGCAGGTATAGCTACACAAATTTTAGTGGAAAATTATATTAAAAAAAAAAAAAAAAATTGTAATATTATAAGTGAAATATGAAAATGAAAAAAAAAATATGAAAGTAAAATATATAAACAAACAAAATTAATAGGAAGTCTAGTAGATTGAAGTAAAACTTGTTTCTCATTAGATAAAAAATTTACTTATGCAGTAAAAACTGCTTTTATTAAATTATACAATAATAAATTAATATATAAAAAAAAAAAAATTGTTAATTGAGATACTAAAATTAAAACAGTAATATCTGATTTAGAAATAAATAAAAAAAAAAAAATAATTAAAAAATATTTTATAAAATTTAAAATATTTAAAGAAAATAAATATATAAAAATACCATTTTCAGAACCAGAAAAAATATTAGGAATAAGTATTATAACTACTAATATTAAAAATAATAAATTTATAAATAAATATGCAATAAATCCTATAACTAATAAATTAATTAAAATATATTATATAAATTCTAAAAAAAAAAAAAATATATATAAAGCCATTATTCCCGCACATAATAAAAAACATTATTATTTATCTAAAAAAAAAAAAATTAATATTATAAATATATATAATAAAGATGGAACTATAAATAAAGGTATTATATATACATATAAAAATAAAAGAATTAAATACTTAAATTTTTATAAATTAAAAATAAAAAAAAAAATTAATTATTTATTATTAAGAAAAAAAATAATTAATTATCTAAAAAAAAATAAAAAAATTAATAAAATTAAATATAAAAAGATTATTATTAAATACAGCAACAAAACAAACTCAATTATTATACCTATAATAACTAATCAATGATATTTAAAAACTAATTTACTAATTAAAAATACAAAAAAAATTATTAAAAAAAATAAAATAACTATATATCCAAAAAAATACAAAAAATTATTTTATTCATGAATTAAAAAATCTAAAGATTGATGTATATCTAGACAAATATATTGAGGACATAAAATACCAATATGATATGATTTAAATACTAAAAAAAAATATGTTGGATATAATTTAAATTATATTAAAAAAAAATATAAAAATATTAATTGTAAAAATTTAATACAAGATAAAAATGTTTTAGATACATGATTTTCATCTTCTATATGAACTTTTGCTTCATTAGGTTGACCTAATGAAAATAAAAAAATAAAATTATTTCATCCATTAAATTTAATAGTAAGTGGATTTGATATTATTTTTTTTTGAATCATAAGAATGATTATGATGACATCTTATTTAATAAAAAAAAATAATAAATTAGAAATACCATTTAAAAAAATATTTATTACAGGATTAATAAAAGATGAAAATGGAAAAAAAATGTCTAAATCTTTAGGAAATGTAATAAATTTACATGATTTAATTAAAGGAATATCATTAAAAAAATTAATAAAAAAAAGAACAAAAAATCTAATCAAAGAAAATAAAATAAAAAATATTATAAAAAATACTAAAAAATTTTTTCCCAATGGAATTAGGAAAAATAATATAGATACTATAAGATTTACATTAATATCTATAATTAATAATACATTAAGTATAAATTTTAACATTAATAAATTAATATATGGATATAATTATTGTAATAAATTATGAAATATAAGTATATTAATTTTAAATTATATTAAATTAAAAAATAAAAAAAAAATATCCATTAAAAATATTAATAAAAATAAATTATTATTAATAGAAAAATGAATTTTATACAAATTTAATAATTTAATATACAAATATAATAAAAATATTAAATTATTAAAAATTAATTTAATACCTAATATACTTTTTAAGTTTCTAAAAAATAATTTTTGTAATTGATATATAGAAATAATTAAATTATTTAAAATTAATTTAAATAATAAAATTATTATATTTTATTTATTTAAAAATTTATTAAAAATTTCACATCCTATTATTCCATTTATAACTGAATATATTTGAAAAAAATTTAATAATTCATCTATTTTAAAAAAAAAAATTATTAAAAATATTAAATTAAAAATTAATAATAATAAAAAAAATATATATATATTTAATATATATAAAAAAATTATTAAATTAATAAGAAAAATAAAAAAAATAAAAAAAATTAATTTTAGAAAATTATTTATTTTAAATATTAATTTAGAAAAAAAAAAAATATTTTTAGAAAATAAAAAAATATTTAAATTAGTAAATATAAAAAAAATAATATATTGTAAAATAAAAAATTTTAAAAAAATCAATAAAAAAAAAAAATATAATAAACCAATTTTAATAAAAAAAAATATATATATATCTTATTAAATATATTAATATATTACATATAAGCGAGTAACGGGATTCGAACCCGTATCTTTAGCTTGGAAGGCTAATATAATAACCTTTATACAATACTCGCATTTTTTTTTTGGTGAGAGAAGGATTCGAACCTTCGAAGTCTATGACAACAGATTTACAGTCTGTCCCCTTTAACCACTCGGGAATCTCACCTAAATTTATGCCGGCTACCGGAATTGAACTGGTGACCTACTGATTACAAGTCAGTTGCTCTACCTACTAAGCTAAGCCGGCTTAACTACTAAATGGAATTAAGCGGATTTGAACCGCTAACCTTCTGATTGCAAAACAGATGCTCTACCATTGAGCTATAACCCCACATTATTTATAAATTATTTAAAATTTAAATAATTTAATTCTTAAATTTAAAATCTTTATAACTATTTACAATAGTTATCTTATCATAAATACATTCTAAAAAACCTTTATGTATATATATATTATATATTTTTTTTTTATATATATATATATTACATTTTTTTAAATAAGAAAATAATGAAGTATGATTTTTATATATTTCAAAATTTCCATATAAATTATTTATTTTAATAAAATTAATATTTTTATTATAATTTATAATATTATTTTTAGATATAATTAATATATTTAAACTCATAATTAAATACCATTAATATTTTTTTTTATTAAATTTATTAAATATTTCTTTTATATCACCTATCATATAAAAACAATATTCTGGAATATCATCATACTTTCCTTCTATTATTTCTTTAAAAGCTTTAATATTTCTTTTAATATTTACATATTTACCAGGAATATTAGTAAAAATTTCACTTACATAAAAAGGTTGGGATAAATATTTTTGTATTTTTCTAGCTCTAGAAACTAATAATTTATCATTTTCTGATAATTCATCTATACCTAAAATAGTAATTATATCCTTTAATTCTTTATATTTTTGTAAAACTTTTTTAACAGATATAGCTGTTTCATAATGATCTGTACCTACTATATTTATATCTAATTGATTACTACTAGATAATAATGGATCAATAGCAGGATATATTCCATGAGAAGCTATTTCTCTATCTAAAACTATTATTGCATCTAAATGAGAAAAAGTAGCTAATGAAGATGGATCACTAAAATCATCAGCAGGTACATATATAGCTTGAATAGAAGTTATTGAACCATTTTTATTTGAAGATATTCTTTCTTGTAATATACCCATTTCTTCTGATAAAGTAGGTTGATATCCTAAAGAAGAAGGTAATCTACCTAATAAAGTAGAAATTTCTGTTCCCGCTAAAATATATCTATAAATATTATCTATAAAAAATAAAACATCATTACCATCATCACGAAATTTTTCAGCTATAGTTAAACCAGTTAAAGCAACTCTAAACCTATTTCCAGGAGGTTCATCCATTTGTCCATATACTAAAGAAACTTTATCTATAACTTTAGAACTACACATTTCATGATAAAAATCATATCCTTCCCTTATTCTTTCACCAACACCTGTAAATACTGAATATCCTGAATGCTTTACAGATACATTTCTAATTAATTCCATCATATTAACTGTTTTACCTACACCAGCACCTCCAAATAAACCAATTTTACCTCCTTTTAAAAAAGGACATATTAAATCAATAACTTTAATACCAGTTTCTAATATTTTTTGTGAATAAGATAAATTAATATATTTAGTCGGTTCATTATATATAGATCTATATTCTTTTGAATATATTTTTTTTTTTCCATCTAAAGGTTTACCTAATACATTTACTATTCTTCCTAATAATTCTTTTCCTACTGGAACAGATATTTTTTTTTTAGAATCTATAACTAATAAACCTCTAGAAATATTAAATGTACAACCGATAGCTATTGTTCTTACTATATTTTCATCTAAATAATTATGAACTTCTAAAACTAAAATTTTTTTATTATTTTTTATTACATATAATGCATTAAATAATTTAGGAATAAAATTACGATGAAATTTTACATCAACTATAGAACCTAATATTCTAATTATAAATCCTCTTTTTTTATACATAATAAAACCATATTTATTTTAAAATAGATATTAATTCCATAATTTCTTTATTAATATTAAATTGACGAAATTTATTATAAATTATATTAATTTCTTTAGATAGATTATTTAAATTAAATGAAGAATTTTTCATTATAAATATTCTATTAGAATATTCAACTAACATATTATTAATAATAAAAAAAATAATATTAGAATTTATATATTCAAAAACAATTTTATTAAATAGTTTATTTTTATTACTTTCATAAATATAATTAATATAATTAAATTTATTATTATTTATAATAGGTAACAATCTATAATAATTTTTATTTTTTTTATAAATATTAGTAAATATAAATATATTATTATATTTATTTAAATTATAAAAATTAATAATACTTTTAGTAACATATTTATTTATATTTAATAAAATATCACAAATATTATATTTTTTTAAAATAAAAAAATTTATTTTATTTAATTTCAAAATATTAATTAAATTAATACTTTTTTTACCTAACAAAAAAAAATATATTTTTTTATTTAAAAAATTATTTTTTTTTATATGATATATTAAATTTTTATATAAATTTAAATTTAAATTACCACATAACCCTTGATCAGTAGATATTACTAAATATAAAATTTTATTTATAATAAAATTATTATTTTTTATATAAATATTATTTAATATATTTAAATTATTTAATGAATTAATAAAAAAATTTCTATAAATACTATTTTTAATAAATTTTTTATATAATAATTTATATTTAAATATAGAAATAGTTTCCATACATTTAGTAATTTTATATACATAGTTTATAACTTTATTTTTATTTTTTAAATAATTTTTATTTATCAAAATTAATCTCCAATTAAAATTTTTAAAATTTAAAAATTTTCTTTTTTAAATTTTTCTATTATTCTTTTAAATTGATTAATAATTTTATTATTTCATTCTCCATAAGTATTAATTTTTCTTTTTAAAAAATAAAATTTATCTTTAATATAAAAAAATAATTTATTTTCAAAATATAAAATTTTATTTATATCTATATCTTCTAAATAACCATATTTAAAAGAAAAAAATATTAAAGATTGTTTAAATAAAGATAAAGTTTTATATTGATTTTGTTTTAAAATTTCTACTAATTTTTTACCATAAATTAATTGATTACTAGTATTAGTATCTAATTCTGTAGAAAACTGAGAAAATTTTAATATTTCATAATATTGAGATAATAAATTTCTTAAAGAACCAGATAATTCTTTCATTATTTTAGTTTGTGCAGAAGATCCTATACGAGAAACAGATATACCAGGATTAATTGCTGGTTTTATACCAGCATTAAATAAATTAGATTCTAAATAAATTTGACCATCAGTAATAGAAATTATATTTGTAGGTATAAAAGAAGATATATCTCCTTCATAAGTTTCTACTATAGGTAAAGCTGTTAATGAACCAGATAAATTATTTTTTTTATATTTATAATTATATTTTTTTATAAAATTATAATTAACATAAGCTGATCTTTCTAATAATCTAGAATGTAAATAAAATATATCACTTGGATAAGCCTCTCTTCCAGGAAAACGACGTAATAAAAGAGATATTTGTCTATAAGAATTAGCATGTTTAGATAAATCATCATATATAATTAAAACATCTTCTCCTATATTTCTAAAATATTCTCCTATAGAACATCCTGAATATGGAGCTATATATTGAAATATAGCATTATCTGATGCTGTAGATACAACAACACAAGTATAAGATAAAGCTCCATAATATTTTAATTTTTCTACTATATTATTTACAGATGAAATCTTTTGACCTATAGAAACATATATACATTTAATATTTAAATGACGTTGATTTATAATTATATCTATAGCTAAACTAGTTTTACCTGTTTTTCTATCTCCTATAATCAATTCTCTTTGTCCTAAACCTATAGGTATCATACTATCAATAGCTTTATATCCTGTACATAAAGGTCTATTTATAAAACGTCTATCTATTATTTTTGGTGACTTAAATTCTATAGGATATAAATCATCATTATCTATATTACCTTTAGAATCTATAGGTAAACCAAAAACATTGACTATTCTATTAAGCATATTATATCCTACAGGTATACTAAGAACTTTATTAGTACTTTTTACTATCATACCTACTTTTATATTTTTATAAGAACATAAAGGTAAAACATTAATAGAATATTCATTTAAATCAAATACTAAACCATAACCAATATTGTTAGGAAACTCAACTAATTCATTTAAAGATATTTTTGATAAACCAGAAATTTTTATTATTCCATCAATTATAGAAATAATTTTACCTTGGTAATAAATATCAATTTCATTTTTTAATTTACATATTTTTTCTTGAATTAAATCACTAATTTTATTAAATTCAGAAAACATTTTTTTACTCTTTTTTAGATGTTAAAATAAAATTAATTTTTTTAATATAATTTATTAAACTTGCATCTATAATAAAATCATTTATATATATTTTAAATCCTGCAATAATATTAATATTTTTTTTTAAAAAAAAATAAATTTTTTTATTATTAAACTTAATTTTTATTTTTTTTTTAATTTTATATAAATTATATTTATTAATATTATTAGAACTATAAATAATTACATAAAGTAAATTTTTTTTATTTTTATAAATTTCAATAAATTTTAAATAAATTAAATTAACATAAATTCACATATTTTCATATAAAATATTTTTAATAAATATTTTCATACTATAGTTAACATTTAAATTTAAAGAAATTATTGAATAAATTTCTTTTAAACATTTTATTTTATTTAATAAAAAAAACTTTTTTCAAATATTATTTTTACTTATATATACAAGTAATTTCAAAAATTTTTTTCATTTAATAAAATTATTATATTTATTTTTAATTTTTATTTTATTGAAAATATAATATGCATATTTATAAGATATATAATCTATATTATTCATTTTTTTTAAATATAATTTATTTATATTTTTTTAAAAATTTATTAATTAATTTATTATCTAATTTTTTATTAAATGTATTTTTTGTAATTTTAATTAAAATTGTAGTTATAATATTATTAATATTTTTATAAAAATCTTTATATATATAATCTTTTTTATTATTTATATATAATTTAGCTTCAAATAATTTATTTTTATATTCATATATTGCTTTTTTCTTAGCCCTATTAATTATAAAATTACTTTCTTTATATGCTTCTAATATTATATTAGAAGCTATTTTTTTATTTTTATTAATAATACCTTTCATTTTTTTTTTTAATATTAATATTTTATTTTTAGCTTTAATTATTTTAATATATTCTATATTAATTTCTTTTTTTCTTCTTTCAATAATATTTATTACATAAGGTCAAATATATTTTTTACAAAATATTATATGAAGAATAAATATTATTATTTGAGTTACAAAAGTAATGTTAATTTCCATAAATATATTTAATAATAAAAAATTATTTTATAACAGAAAAAATTATATATAAACTTAATCCAATAACTATCATAGGAATAGCATCTATTAAACCTATAACAATAAAAAATTGATTTCTTAATAAAGAAACTAAACTAGGTTGTCTAGAAACACTATCTAAAAACTTACCACCTAATATTCCTATACCTATTGAAACTCCTATAGAAGCTAATCCCATCATCATAGCAGCAGCTATGTATAAAATATTATTTTGCATATAATTTACCTCAAATAATTAATATTATGATATATATATTATTGTAAGTGCCATAAATATAAAAGCTTGTAAAAAAGAAATGAATATATGTAAAATCATTAATGGAATAACAAATAATCATTGTATCCATAATGGAATAACAAAATAAATTAATATAAAAATTATTTCTCCAGAATACATATTACCAAATAATCTCAAAGATAAAGACAATATTTTAGACAAATAATTTATTATTTCTAATAATATATTAAATGGTAATAATATTTTAGTATTAAAAGGAAATAATAAATTTTTTTTAATTAATATTTTTATATTATATATTTTATATATAAAAATTAAAACTAATGTAGTAATTGCTATAGCAAATGTAAAATTTATATCTCCAGAAGGAATAAATAAAAAATATTTTAAATTAAATATTTTATATAAAATATAAGGAAATATATCAATAGGCATTATCCCAATTAAATTATTAATAAAAATTCAAGTAAATGTAGAAAAAGCTAAAGAAAACACAAACTTATTTTTTTTTCCATAAATTTCTAACATATTTATATAAATAAAAGAAATTATTATATCTAAAAAAATTTCTAATTTAGAAGGTTTTTTTTTATATATAGTATTTTTAATTATATAATATATAAATGTAAAAAATAAAATACTTAATATAATAGATATTAAAAAAGTATCTAAATTTAAATTTCAAAAAGAATATTTTTTAGATAAATTATTATATAATCTTAAATTTAAGATATTAAATTTTAAATGTGTTAAATGATGTTTAATATAATTATTTAATAATATAAATTTAAAAATAATTTTTTTTATCATAGTAATTTAAAAAATAATTTTATTTTTTTTTTAATAAATTATTTATATAAATAATTTATTTTTTTTTATAAATATTAAAATATTTATAATAGAAACTGGAGTAACACCAGATATTTTATAAGCATCATATAAATTTTTAGGTTTATATTTTTTTAATTTTTGTAATATTTCTTTAGACAAACCTGAAATTAAATTGAAATTAATATTTTTTGGGATATTTATATTTTTATATTTATTTAATTTAAATATTTCTTTTTTTTGTTTTTTAAAATATCCTCTATATTTAATTAATATTTCTACTTCTTTCATATAAGAAAAATTTAAATTAAATTTATTAAATAAATTATTTTTAATAATTATTTTTAATAATGGTATTGCATAATTACATATTAAAGATTTAATTTTAATATTTTTTTTTACTTTTTTAATATTATATTTTTTTATAAATTTATAAGATAATTTATTTATATTTATTTTTTTATTTTTTAAAAAGTAATAATTTTTTTTTATTATATTTTTTTTTTTATTGAAATAATCTCATTCATATTTATTAATTAAATTTAATTTATATCCATATGGAGTTAATCTATAATCTGCATTGTCTTCTCTTAAAAATAATCTATATTCTGATCTGGAAGTAAACATTCTATATGGTTCATCTATACCTTTATTACATAAATCATCTATCATTACACCTATATATGAAATATTACGTTTTAATATAAAAGGCTTTTTTTTATTTATTTTAAGACTTGCATTTATACCAGCAATTAATCCTTGAGCAGCTGCTTCTTCATATCCTGTAGTACCATTAATTTGTCCTGCAAAAAATAAATTATTAATTATTTTACTTTCTAAACTTTTATATAATTTTTTAGGATTAATATACATATATTCAACAGCATATCCAGGTTGAATAATTTTTGATTTTTCCATTCCATATATTGAATTAATAAATTTATATTGTACTTTTAAAGGTAAACTAGTTGATATTCCATTAGGATATATTATATTACTATATAAACCTTCAGGTTCTAAAAAAATATGATGTTTTAATTTATCATTAAATTTTATTATTTTATCTTCTATAGAAGGACAATATCTTGGTCCAGTTCCTATAATTTTACCATTATAAATTGGACTATTTTGTAAATTATTTTTAATAATATTATGTGTATTTTTATTTGTATAGGTCACATAACATTTTATTTGAGGTAATTTATTATATTTATGTAATTTATTAAAGAAAGAAAAACATTTTATGTTGTCTCCTTTTTGTATTTCAAGTTTATTAAAATCTATTGTTTTTTTATCTATTCTAGGAGGAGTACCTGTTTTAAAATATTTAATATCAAATGAATATTTTTTTAAATATAATGCTAATTTTTTAGAACAATTATCATTTATTCTACCCCCTTTAATACATTTATCTCCTATAAATATTTTAGAATCTAAAAAAGTTCCAGTAGTTAATATAACTATTTTACTAAATATTTTTTCTTTTTTTGTTTTAACTCCTATAACTATATTATTTTTTATAATTAAACCTATTACTTCATTTTCATATATAGTAAGATTTTTAATTTTATTTATTATTAATAAAGAATTATATTTATATAATTTTTTATCTATTTGTACTCTAGTAGATCTTACTGCTTCTCCTTTACTTGTATTTAATATTTTATATTGTATTCCTGACAAATCTGTTATTTTACCCATTAAACCACCTAAAGCATCTATTTCTTTAACTAGATGACTTTTTCCTATTCCTCCTATAGATGGATTACAAGATATTTCTCCAATATTTGATTTTTTATAAGTTATTAATAATACTTTTTTAACTAATTTAGTAGATATATAAGCACATTCTATACCAGCATGTCCTCCTCCAACAATAATAATATCAAAATAATACATAAAATCCTTTATGTTATCAAATAATTTTATTATTATATAGTAATATTATCAAAAAAACAAATTATATTTTTTTATTTTTTACTATATAAATATTGTATTTTTATAAAAAATTTATTATAATTCTTATATCTTTTATGTTATCACATAATTTAATTATTGTTTTTTTAATAATATTAAAAATATGAATAAAAAAAAATTTTTATAGTTGATTGTAATATATATTTATATAAATCTTTTTATGTTATAAATTATAAAAAAAAGAAAATAAATATAAAAAAGTCATTTAAAATATTTTGAAATATGATTTTTAGTAGATTTATAATTTATAAACCTAATTATTTAATTTTAATATTTGATTATAATAGAAAAAATTTTAGGAATGATATATATAAAAAATATAAAATTAATAGAAAAATAATTTCAACTAATCTATTAAAATATATAAAATTTGTTAAAAAAAAATTATTTATTTGAAATATTAAATATTTTAATATTCCAAATGTTGAGGGTGATGATGTTATAAGTAGTTTAATATATAAATATTTAAATAATTTTAAAAAAAAAAATATTATATATATATTATCTTATGACAAAGATTTATTACAATTAATTTCTTCTAATGTTTTTTTATTAGTAAGATCAGATATTTTATTTAATAAAAAGTTAGTATTTATAAAATATGGTATTTATCCTAAATTATTAGTAGATTTTTTATCTTTATGTGGTGATAAAAGTGATAATATTCCTGGAATTAAAGGTATAGGAATTAAAACTGCATCTATATTACTAAATAAAATTGGAAAAATTTCAAAAATATATAAGAATCTAAAAAAAATTAAATTAATAAATATTAAAAATTCTAATAATATAATAAAAAATTTAAAATTAAATATTAATAATATTAAAATTTGATATAATTTAATAAAATTAAGAAATAATTTAAAATTAAATTTTAAATTAGATAAATTTAAAATTAATTATTATATATTTAATAATATTTTTTATAAAATAAATATTTTAAAAAAATAATTTTAATATATATAAATATTATATATAGTTATTTTTTTTTTTTTTAGAAAAATATATTTTAAAAAAAAATTAAAATAAAATTACATCATAAAATAATTAATATAAAAAAATTATTAAAAAATATATATTTTAAATATTTATATAATAATTTATTGAATCAATTAAAAGTTATTAAATTATTTAATTAATTTAATTATTTTTAAAAATTAAATTAGATATATAATAAAACTATTTATATTTAATAAAATTATTCATAATTTATGATGTAAATTTATATAAAAATTTATTTTTTTATATATCTTTAGATAAAGTAATATTTTAAAATTTATATTAGGTATTATATTTATGATTATAAAAGGTAATATTGTATATAGAGGTTATTCTTTTGGAAAAGCATTTATTTTGAAAAATGAAGAAATTATTATTAATAGAAATAAAATTAATTATAAAAATATTGAAAACGAAATATTACGTTTCTTAAAGTCTTATGAAAAAACAATTAAACAATTTAAAAAAATTAAATCTTCTTTAAAAGATAAAGATAAGAAAATTTTATTTGAAGGATATATTTTCTTTTTAGAAGATAAAAATTTTAAAAGAGATATTATTAAAAATATTAAGGATAAATTCTTTTATTCTGATGCTGCTGTAGATATAGTAGTTAAAAAACAAATAAATGAAATTAAAAAAGTAAATAATCCATATATTAGAGAAAGAGCTAATGATTTTTTAGATATTAAAAAAAGGTTAATATATAATATATATAATGTAAAATTAATAGATTATAATTTTATAGATATAAAAGATAATATTATAATAATTTCAAAAGAATTATCCCCTTCACAAATTATTCAATTTAATTTAAATAAAGTAGTTGGTTATATAACAGAATTAGGTAATCTTAATTCTAATACTTCTACAATTTCAAAATCTTTAGAATTAGTAAGTATTATACAAGTTAAAAATATTACTAATATTGTTAATAATAATGATAATATTATAATAGATGGTATTAAAGGTTTTATATATATAAAACCATCTAATTTTATTATTGATGAATTAAAAAATAAATATGATTATTTTATAAATAAAAAAAAAAAGTTATTTTTGTTAAATAAATTACCTACTGTTACTACAGATGGGTATAAAATAAAATTATCATCTGATATAAGTAATAATAAAGATATAGATAATATATTTAAATATGGTTCAGAAGGTATAGGATTATATCGTACAGAATTTTTATTTATGAATAGAAATTCTTTTCCTTCTGAAGAAGAACAATATAATGTTTATAAACAATTTATTGAATATATGGATGGTAAATTAGTTACTATTAGAACTATAGATTTAGGTGGAGATAAATTTTTATCTTATATGAAATTTCCTAAAGAAAATATACCTTTTTTAGGTTGGAAATCAATAAGAATTTATAAAGATAAAATAGATATTTTACGTACGCAATTAAGAGCTATTTTTAGATCTTCTGTACATGGAAATATAAGAATTATATTTCCTATGATAATTTCTATGGAAGAGGTATATTTTATAAAAAGTGAAATTTATAAAGTTAAGTTAGAATTACAAAATAAAAATATTTCTTTTAATAAAAATATTAAGATAGGTGTAATGATTGAAACTCCTGCTGCAGCTATTATATCTGAATTTTTAGCTAAAGAATTAGATTTTTTTATCATTGGTGTTAATGATTTAATTCAATATACTTTAGCAGTAGATCGTAATAATACTTTAGTTTCTTATTTATATGAACCATTATCTCCATCAATAATTCATCTTATAAAAAACATAAGTTTTTCAGTACATAAATATAATAAAAAAATTAGTATATGTGGTAAATTATCTTCTGATGAAAATTTAACATTATTATTAGTAGGATTAGGTATAGATGAATTAATTATGAGTTCAAATAATATACCTAAGATAAAATATAATATTAGAAATTTTTCTTTTCGTTATGCTAAAAATATTTTAGCAAGAATTTTAAATAAAAATAATATTAAAGATATAAAATCTATTTTAAAATGTAAATAATTTTATTATTTTAAATATTTTATATTTATTTTATTTTTTTTTAAATTTGCCCAGAGGCGGAATTGAACCACCGACACGAGGATTTTCAGTCCTCTGCTCTACCTACTGAGCTATCTGGGCTTTTAATTTTTTATATTTAATTTAAATATTTTATATTTCTTTATTTAATATGTCAAATTATATATATTATAATATAATATTTATTATTTAATATTATTTTATTTTTATTATTTAAATTAATTATTTTTTTATAATATACTATTATTAAATATAATTTAATTATTTATTATATATATATTATATATATATATTTATATTAAAATTTAGTTTTTTTTTATTTATAATTACTACTGATAGTAATTATTATTTTAGTAATTTATAAAAATAATGTAAATAAGAGGTATTATAAAATGAAAATTCGTCCTTTACATGATCGTATTATTGTTATACGTAAAGAAGTTGAATCAAAATCTTCTGGTGGTATTGTTCTTACAGGTTCATCTGCTAGTAAGTCTACTAGAGGTAAAGTTATTGCTGTAGGAAAAGGTCGTATACTTGATAATGGTAATATTAAAAAGTTAGATGTAAAAGTTGATGATTTAGTAATTTTTAATGATGGTTATGGTATTAAATCAGAAAAAATAGATAATAAAGAAGTTTTAATTATGTCTGAAAGTGATGTATTAGCTATAATAGAATAAAATAAAAAAAATATAACATTTATTTTAGGGTAAAATATTATGACAGCTAAAGATGTAAAATTTGGTAATGATGCAAGATCTAAAATTTTACGTGGTGTAAATATTTTAGCAGATGCAGTAAAAGTTACATTAGGACCAAAGGGTCGTAATGTAGTATTAGATAAATCTTTTGGTGCACCATCTATTACTAAAGATGGTGTATCTGTAGCTAGAGAAATTGAATTAGAAGATAAATTTGAGAATATGGGTGCTCAAATGGTTAAAGAAGTAGCATCTAAATCTAATGATGTAGCTGGAGATGGTACTACTACTGCTACAGTATTGGCTCAATCTATAGTTAGTGAAGGTTTAAAAGCTGTGGCAGCAGGAATGAATCCTATGGATTTAAAAAGAGGAATAGATAAAGCTGTTTCTTCTGCTGTTATAGAATTAAGGAAATTATCTGTTCCTTGTTCTGATTCTAAATCTATTGCTCAAGTAGGTACAATATCTGCAAATGCTGATGAAACAGTTGGTTCATTAATTGCTCAAGCAATGGAAAAAGTAGGTAAAGAAGGTGTAATAACTGTTGAAGAAGGTACTGGATTGCAAGATGAGTTAGATGTTGTAGAGGGTATGCAATTTGATAGAGGATATTTATCTCCTTATTTTATTAATAAAAGTGAGTCTGGAGTAGTAGAATTAGAAAATCCTTATATATTATTAGTAGAGAAAAAAATTTCTAATATACGTGAAATATTACCTATATTAGAATCTATAGCTAAATCTAATAAACCTTTATTAATTATATCTGAAGATGTTGAAGGTGAAGCATTAGCAACTTTAGTTGTAAATAATATGAGAGGAATAGTTAAAGTTTCTGCTGTAAAATCTCCTGGTTTTGGTGATCGTAGAAAATCAATGTTACAAGATATAGCTATATTAACAGGAGGTACGGTAATTTCTGAAGAAATTGGTATGGAGTTAGAAAAAACTACTATACATGATTTAGGAAATGCTAAAAAAATTATTATAAATAAAGATACTACTACTATTATAGATGGTTCAGGCTGTCAAAAAGAGATATTAAAAAGAGTTAATAATATCCGTCAACAAATAGATGAATCTACTTCTGATTATGATAAAGAAAAATTACAAGAAAGAGTAGCTAAATTAGCTGGTGGTGTAGCAGTACTAAAAGTAGGTGCTGCAACAGAAGTAGAAATGAAAGAAAAAAAAGCTAGAGTAGAAGATGCTTTACATGCTACTAGAGCAGCTGTAGAAGAAGGTGTAGTAGCTGGTGGTGGTGTTGCATTAGTAAGGGTAGCTGAAAGATTAAATGATTTGACTGCTCAAAATGAAGATCAAAATATGGGTATTAGAGTAGCTTTAAAAGCAATGGAATCTCCTTTACGTCAAATAGTTTATAATACTGGTGATGAACCTTCTGTAGTAACAAATAATGTAAAAGCAGGTAGTGGTAATTATGGATATAATGCTGCTACAGAAAAATATGGTGATATGATAGAAATGGGTATTTTAGATCCTACTAAAGTTACTCGTTCTGCTTTACAATATGCTGCTTCTGTTGCTGGATTAATGGTAACTACAGAATGTATGATAACAGATTTACCAAAAGATGAAAAATCTGATATAAATAATTCTAATCCTTCTATGAATGGATCAGCAGCAGGTGGTATGGGAGGAATGGGTGGTATGATGTAATTTATTTATTTTTATTAATTTTAAATATAATATTTGTAAATATTAAAGCCTTTTGTGGCTTTAATATTTATTTTTTTTTATTTTGTTTTTTTTGATAAATAAGTTATAATAATTAAATGATAAATTTAAAGAATATATTTAATGATCATAATATTAATTTTCAAAATACTGGATCTAGTATGATTCAAATTTTTTTATTAAGTTTACGTATTAAAAGATTACAAAAACACTTATATTTCTTTAAAAAAGATTTTCATAGTAGATTAGGTTTATTAAAATTAATATTTCGTCGTCGTAAACTTTTAAAATATATTAAATTAAATAATGTTAATGAATATAATTTTATTTTAAAAAAAATAAAATTAAATATATAATATTTTTATTAATTATATATAATATATATAGGGAATTATTTTGTCTGAAAATAATATAATAGAATTTAATTATGGCAAAAATTTAATTAAATTAGAAAGTGGTTATATAGCTAGACAATCTACTTCTTCTGTTCTTGCTAGTATGGATGATACAGTAGTAGTAGTTACTTTGGTTTGTAGTGAAGAAATTAAAAATAATCAAAAATTTTTACCTCTTAGTGTTAATTATCAAGAAAAATTTTATTCTGTTGGAAAAATACCTGGAAGTTTTTTTAGAAGAGAAAGTAGATTAAGTGATACAGAAATTATTATATCTAGATTAATAGATAGATCTATAAGACCATTATTTAATAAAAATTTTTTTAATGAAATACAAATTAATGTTAATGTAATTTCAGTAAATCCTCAAATTACTACTGATATTATTTCTATTATTGGTGTTTCTGCAGTTTTAATGTTATCAGGAATACCTGATATTAAACCTTTAGGAGTAGCTAGAATTTGTTATTTAAATAATAATTATATATTAAATCCTACTGTAAAAGAAATAAATTTAAGTAAATTAAATTTAGTAGTTGTAGGTACTATTAATGAAATTTTTATGATAGATTGTTCTGCAAGAAATTTATCAGATAATTATATTATTGATGGTATAAATTTTGCTTTTGATTGTTTTAAATATTTAATTCCTAATGTTATTAAATTTTGTATAAATAAAAATAATAAAAGTAATGATATTAATTATAATTATATAAAGGATTGTTTATCAATTGATATTATAAATTATATTTATAATTATTGTTATAAAGATTTTAATAAAATATATAATAGTAATTATAATAAAAAAAAAAGATTTTTATTATTAGAAAAAAGTAAAGAAAATTTATTTTTAAATCTTGAAAATGATAATAAAATTTTTTCAGAATATTTAGTTTTAAATAAAATATTTGATATACAAAAAGAAATTATAGTAAATAAATTATTAAATTTTGAGTTACGTATAGATGGTAGAAAATTAAATGAAATAAGAAATATTGATATTAAAGTTGGTTTTTTACCTAAAAGAGTTCATGGTTCATCATTATTTACAAGAGGAGAAACTCAAGCTTTAGTAGCTGTTACTTTAGGAAGTTCTAAAGATGCTCAAAGTTTTGATGATATTTTTATTGGAGAACGTATTGATAATTTTATATTTCATTATAATTTTCCTCCATATTCAGTAGGAGAAATAGGAAATATAGGAATAGTAAAACGTAGAGAAATAGGCCATGGATACTTGGCTAAAAAAGGAATAATTCCTTTATTACCTGATATTAATAATTTTCCTTATACTATACGTATAGTTTCTGATATATTAGAATCTAATGGTTCATCTTCTATGGCTTCTGTATGTGGTGCTTCTTTAGCGTTAATGGATGCAGGAGTTCCTATAAAAAAACATATAGCTGGTATAGCTATGGGTTTAATAAAAACATCGAAAAAAAAATTTATTCTTTCTGATATAGTTAGTGATGAAGATAAATTTGGTGATATAGATTTTAAAGTAATAGGTACTGATAGTGGAATTACTGCTTTACAAATGGATATGAAAGTTCATGGTATAGATGTTGATGATATATATGATATTTTAAAAGAATCTAATATATCTAGATTATTTATTTTAGATAAAATGAATAAAAAAATTAGTAGATATAGGTCTAATTTATCTATTTATGCTCCTATGATACATAAATTTAAAATTAATATAAATAAAATTAAAGATATTATAGGTAAAGGAGGTAGAGTTATAAAATCTCTTACTGAAAAGAATAATTGTTTAATTGAAGTTAATAATGATGGATGAATTAATATTATTTCAAATAATAAAAATAATATTATAAATGTTATTAAGAGTATTAAGGAAATAATTAATTGTATTAAATTGGGATCTATATATTTAGTGAAAATTATTAAAATAGTTGAATATGGTTTATTTGTAGAATTTTATAAAGGTAAAGAAGGTTTAGTACATATTTCTAATATATATAAAAATAAAAAAATTAAAAATATTTTTAATTATTTTAAAATTGGACAACATATATATGTTAAAGTTTTAAATATTAATAATGGAAAGTTTAAGTTAAGTATTAAAGAAAAATAATATAGATATAAATAATATTTTATTATAAAAATTTATGATAAATAATAAAAATAATTTTTTTAGTTTTTCTAATTTAAAATTAAAAAAAGAATTATTAGAAGTTATTAAAGAAATAGGTTATACTAAACCTACAAATATACAAATTAAATGTATACCTTTGTATTTAAAAGGTTGTGATATATTAGGTATTGCTAAAACTGGTAGTGGTAAAACTGCTTCTTATGTTTTACCTATATTGAATTGTATTTTATTAAATAGTAATTTATTACAAGCATTAGTTTTAGTTCCTACTAGAGAATTATCTATTCAAATAAGTAACTATTTTAAAATTTTTTGTAAATATATTAAGTTTAAAGTTTTATCTTTATATGGTGGACAAAAATATAATATTCAATTAATTGGATTAAAGGATAAACCTAATATAATAGTATCTACTCCAGGTAGATTAATTGATTATTTAAATCGTGGTTTATTAAATTTAAATAATATTAAATATTTAGTTTTAGATGAAGCTGATGAAATGTTACGTTTTGGTTTTCTAAATGATGTTAAGAAAATTTTAAGCTATATTAAAAATAAACATCAAACTTCTTTATTTTCAGCTACTATATCTAATAATATAAAAAATATAGCTAGTAAATTTATGTTTTTTCCTAAAGAAATAAATTTATCTTTTAATAATAATAATAAAATAGATAATATTCCGAAAAATATTAAGCAATATTATTGTTTAATATATTTTTTTAAAGATAAATTTAATATTTTAGTAAAATTTTTAGAAATAGAAAAATTTAATGCTATTATAATTTTTGTACGTACAAAAAGTTATACTATAAAATTATCTAATTTACTTATTAAGATTGGATATAGTTGTGCTCCTTTAAATGGAGATATGGATCAAAATTTAAGAGAAAAAACTATATATAATTTACGTAACAATAAAATTTCTATATTAGTAGCTACCGATATTGCTTCTAGAGGTTTAGATATTAATAATGTTGATTTAATTATTAATTATGATTTACCTATGGATATTAAATCTTATATACATCGTATAGGAAGAACTGGAAGGGCAGAAAAAATAGGTAAAGCAATATTATTTATTGAAAAAAAAGAATTATTTTTTTTAAATATGTTAAAAAATAAAATAAATGTTTTTATTAATAAAATTAATATTCCTAATAATAAAACTATTTTAAAAAAACGTATAAATAATATAATTATAAAAATAAAAAATTTATACAGAAAAGAAAATATTTTAAATAATAAATTTTATTTAAATATATTAAATACTATTAATAATAAATTAAATATAAAAAATAAAATTTTTTTAAATTTAATTTTATTAAAAATGTTTTATGAAAATAATTTTATAAAATAATGTTATTTTTTTTTAAGTAGGTGATAATGGAATTGAACCAATGACATTCTCCTTGTAAAAGAGATGCTCTACCACTGAGCTAATCACCTTTTTTTTTTATGGAGCTGGCGGGATTCGAACCCGCGTCCAAAATAACTTATTTTATTAATACTACATGTTTATTTTATTTTTAATTTTTTAATTATTTAAAATAAAAAAAATAAATAATTAATTAAGTCTATTAAATAAATTTATTATAGATATAGACATCTATAATATTTCTCTTTTAAATGACATTTTTTATATTCATAAAGAGACAAAAGATTATATAAAAAACGGCTTTTACAGTTTTTTAGGCTGCTAAAGCATAATTGTAGTTTTTTGCAACTATTTTACGATTTTTAACGCGGTATCCGTTACCTCGACATGCTTAATAAAATTTGTATATTTTGTCAAATCCTAAAAACAGCCCCAATTATTATTATAATTAAATTATGATATTAAATCAATATATTTTTTATTATTTTTATATTTTTTAATTATTTTTTTTTTATTATATTTTTTTTTACCTTTAGCTAATGCAATAGTTATTTTAAATCAAGGTTTTAAAATTTTTATATTAATTAATACTAAAGTATATCCTTTAGTATATGTTTTATTATATAAATATTTTATTTCTTTTTTTTTTAATAATATTTTAATTTTTCTATTTTTGTAATTTAAAATATTTTTTTTAAAATTAATATTTAAGTTTATTAAATAAATTTCTCTTTTTTTATTTATTTTAATATAACTTTTACTTATATCTATTTTTTTATTTTTTATATATTTAACTTCTCATCCTTTTAAACATACCCCTGCAATAAATTTTTTAATTATATTATAATTATAATATATTTTTTTATTATTTATTATATATTTATTTTTTTTATTTGTTTTCATATTTAATTTTATATTTATTAATTAATTATAATAATTATTAATATATAATGTATTATAATTTTATATTATATATAAAATAAATATTAAAGGATTATTATGAATAATATAAATAATAAATTAAATTTAGATCATTCTAAAAATAATAATAATAAAATTAAAAATATTAGTTATATAAAAATTAAAATATTAAAAAATAAAGTTAAAAAAATTAGTAATAAATTAAATATAAAAAATGAAAGTATATTTATATTAAAAAATAAAATATCTGATTTAAATAATAATATTTATGAAAATAATTTGCGTTATCAAGCAAGTATTGAAAATTTAAATAAACGTAATGATAAATATATTAAAAATATTTATAAGTATTCTTTAGAAAAAATTATAAAAAATTTATTACCTTTAGTAGATAATTTAAAAAATGCTTTAAAAACTATAAAACATAAAGATATTAATTATGAAGGAATTAATTTAACTTTAAAAAATTTTTTAAGTATATTAAAAAAATTTAATGTTAAAGTTATTAATGATATTAATATTAATTTTGATCCTAATTATCATCAAGCTATGATAGTAATAGAATCTAAAGATAAAGATAAAGATAATAAAATTATTGATGTTTTACAAGAAGGTTATTTATTATATAATAGATTATTAAGACCTGCAATGGTAAAAGTAATTAAATATGTTAATAAAAAATAATTTAATATTGAATATTTATATTTTTTTTGTTAATATATTTTTATATTGGCCCTTTAGCTCAGAGGTAGAGCAGGCGACTCATAATCGCTTGGTCATTGGTTCGAATCCAATAAGGGCCATTATTTATTTATATTACTTATTTATATAAGTAATATTTTTTTATAATATTTTTATTTTTAAATTTATATATTATTGGTATCCCTGTAGGAATATTTAATTTTTCAATGTTTTCATCTGATATTTTGTCTAAATATTTTATTAAAGCTCTTAATGAATTGCCATGAGCTACTATAATAATATTATAATTTTTTTTTATCTTATTAATTATATTATTTTTTCATAATATTAATAATCTATTGTATGTATCTTCAAGGCTTTCAGTTAAAGGAATATATTTATTATTTATATTTTTATATTTTATATTTTTTTTTATATATTTTTTATTATTTAAATTCATTTTTGGAGGTCTTGATTTATAACTTCTTCTTCATTTATTAACTTTTTTTTCTCCATATTTAATAGTTATTTTTTTTTTATTATATCCCTGTAAATTTCCATAATGTCTTTCATTTAATCTTCAGTTTTTTATTACTTTAATTCATAATAAATCTAATTTATATAAAATTTCTCATAAAGTATGTATTGATCTTTTTAATAGTGAACTATATGCATATTGAAAATTAAAATTATTTTTTTTTAATAATAATCCTGCATTTTTTGCTTCTAATATACCATTTTTAGATAATTTTATATCTGTTCATCCAGTAAATATATTTTTTTTATTTCAGATACTTTCTCCATGTCTTATTAATACTAATTTACTCATTATATTTTCCTTAATTATATATCTTTTAATATTTTTTTATGTGGAATAATAAAATTATTTATATTTTTAATTTTATTATTTAATATATCATTAAATTTATATGAATTTTTTATTTTAAATTTTCCTATTTTTATTCTTTTTAAGCATAATATATATGCACCACAATCTAATTTTTTTCCTATATCATATATTATACTTCTTATATATGTTCCTTTAGAACATTTAATTATTAATTTTATAATATTATTTTTTATATTTTTAATAATTATTTTATATATATAAATGTTTTTTTTTTTTTTAATTTTTATTCCTTTTAAAGCATATTTATATAATGGTATTCCTTTATATTTACATGAAGAATAATATGGGATTTTTTGTAATATTTTTCCTTTAAATTTATTAATTATATTAAATATTTTTTTTTTATTCAAATGTTTTGTATTTTTTTTTTTAGTTATATATCCATATGCATCATGTGTATTAGTATTTTTTCCTAATTCAAATGTTACTATATATGTTTTTTTTTTTTTAATTATTTTATTAAATAATTTATTTGTTTTTCCAAAACTTATTAATAATATTCCAGTAGCTATAGGATCTAATGTACCTATATAGCCTATTTTATTAAATTTAAATATATTTTTTATTTTTTTTAATACATTATTAGATGTTATACCAGAAGGTTTATTAAAAATTAATAATCCATTTATATTTAACATATTTATTTTATATTTTTAATTTTATTAAATAAATTATTAATTTTATTTAAAAAAATATCATATTTAAAATATATTTTTGGAATATATTTTAAATATATTTTTTTTTTTAATATTTTTATTATATTTCTAATATTTTTTTTTAGTATATTTATTTTTTTTTTGATTTTATATATATTATTTATATTTGTAAAATTTATATATATTTTTATATATGAAATATCTTTATGTATATATATATGACTAATATTAATTATATATTTTTTTCCTATTATATAATTATAATTATTTATAATTATATTAATAATATTTTTTTTTATTTCTTTACATATTTTATTAAATTTAATTATATTATTCATATTTTTATATTTATTATTTTATTGATTTAATTATATCTCCAATTTTTATATTAAAAAATTTTTTTATTTGTATTCCACATTCCATATTTTTTTTTACTAAATTAATATTTTTTTTAAATTGTTTAATTGATTTAATTTTACCTGTATAAATAATTTTATTATTTCTTATAATATCAATATTATTATTTTTGTTTATATTTCCTTTTATTATTTTACAACCAGCAATATTATTATTAGAAAGTTTAAATATATTTTTAATTATAGCTGTACCTAAATATTTATTTTTGTTTTTATTATTATTTTTTTTTTCTACTATTGTTTTTAATTTTTTAATTAATTTATATATTAAATTAAAATTATATATTTTAATTTTAAGATTTATTTTTTTATTTTTAACTAAATATTTTGTTTGTATATTATAAGTTAATATTATTGATTTAGTTGTGTTAGCTAATAATAAATCATTTTTATTTATATTACCTATACTTGATTTAATTATATTTATTTTATTATTTATTTTTTTTTTTATTCATTTTAATATTGTTTCTATTGATCCTAATGTATCACATTTTATAATAATATTTATTTTATTAATATTATTTTTAATAAAAATATCATTTTTATAATTATTTTTTTTTTGTATATTTTTAAGATTATTTATTTTTTTTTTAATTTTAATAATTTTTTTAGCTATTTTATTATTTTTTATTGAAATAATTTTTTCTCCTAATTTAGGTTTATATGACAAACCTAATATTATTATTGGCATAGATGGTTTAGCTAATTTGATTTTTTTTCCTTCTTCATTATAAATACATTTAACTTTTCCATAATTATTATTACATATAATTGTATCTCCTATATTTAATATACCTTTTTTAATTATTAGTTTTACTATTGTTCCACATTTTTTATTTACACTACAGTCTAGTACTATTCCTTTAGAAATTTTATTATTAATATTTGTATTAAGATTTATTTTTTTTTTTAATTTAAATATATATTTAATTAATTTTTTTATTCCTATTCCGTATTTAGTAGATATTTTAATAAAAATAGTATTTCCATTTCATTTTTTTGGTATTAAATTATATTTACATAATTTTTTTTTTATTATTTCTATATTATTTTTATAATTTATTTTATCTATTTTATTAATTGCTATTATTGTAGGAATTTTATTTTTTTTAATATAATTTATGATTTCTATAGTTTGAGGCATTATACCATCTTCTATTGAAATAATAAGTATTATTATATCTGTAATATTTACACTTCTTAATCTCATATCTGTAAATATTGAATGTCCTGGAGTATCTAAAATTGTTATATAACCATATTTAGTTTTTATATAATATGAATATATATATTGTGTAATATTTCCTTTTTCTTTTATTAAATATTTATTATTTTTTAAATATTTTATTAGTGTTGTTTTACCATGATTAACATGACCCATAATAGTTATTATTGGTGGTCTTATATATTTTATATATTTTGTATTTTTATTTTTAAATATTTTATTTTTTATTATTTTTTTATATTTATTAATATAATATTTATTATTTTTTATATCTAATTTTTTATATATTTTTTTTTTAAAAAATATTTTATTTTTTTTTTTTTTATTTTTTATAAAATATTTTTTTTTATTTTTAATATTTATTTTTTTTTTAATTATTAATTTATTTTTTTTAATATTTTTTTTATTATTTTTTTTATATTTTATGTTTCTTTTTTTTATTAACATTTTTTTATATTTATTATTTGTATTGTTATTTTTTACCTATAACATTAATTTCTCATCCTATTAATTTAGAAGACAACTTAATATTTTGTCCTTTTTTTCCTATTGTTTGAGCTAAATTTTTTAATTTTACTTTAATATTTATATTTTTTTTTTTATAATTTATTTTTAATTTTAATATTTTTATAGGATGTATTATATTTGAAATAAATTTTTTAATATTACTATTTCATAAAATTATATCTATTTTTTCTCCAGATAATTCATTAGATATTGCTTGTATTCTTGATCCTTTGATACCTACACATGCACCTATTGGATCTATTTTTTTATCTTTACTTATAACTGCTATTTTAGATCTTAATCCGGGTTTACGTGATATTGATTTTATTTTTATAATATTATTTTTAATTTCTGGTATTTCTATTTTTAATAATTCTATTAAAAATTTTATTTCTGATCTTTTAACTAAAATTTGATATTTATTATTTATTTTATTTATACAATATATTATTGTTTTAATTTTTTTTCCTATTTTAATAATATCATTTTTAATCATATCTCTTTTAAGTAATTTAGCTTCTAAATTATTTCCTATATCAATTATTATATGTTCTTTATATATTTTTTTTATTATACCAATTATTATTTGTCCTCTTTTTTTTTTTATTTTTTTAATTTTTATTTTTTTTTTTATTTCACGAATTTTTTGAGTTATTATTTTTTTTACATTTTGAGTAGTTACTCTATCAAAAAAAAAATTTTTTATTTTTTTTTTTATATATTCTCCTATTTTAATATCTTTATTTTTTTTTATAGCTTCATTTATATTTATTTCTTTTTTTGAAAATATAACTTTATTAACTACTAATCATTTTCTATATATATAAAATTTACCATTATTTCTATTTATATTTATCTGTATATTAATTTTTTGTTTATATTTTTTTTTTATTGCTTTTGCTAAAGAATTTTCTAGTAGTTTAAATAATATTTCTTTAGGTAGAGATTTTTCGTTAGATACTGCTTCTGCAACTGCTAAAATTTTTTTATTCATCCTAGCATAACCAAATTTAAAATTATATATGATTTTATTAATTATTTATTTAAAATTTAATAATATACCGGGAACGGGATTCGAACCCGTAAATAAATAAACTACTATCTCAAAGTAGCGTGTATACCATTTTCACCATCCCGGTATTTTAAAATTATTTTAATATTTTAACATTATTATTATTATTTTTAAATTTATAGATTTTAGAATTGTTTATTAAATTTAATGTTATAGATGTTATAAAGAAAAAACAAGATATTATTATAATAATATAATTGAAAGTATTTTTTATGTAATTAGATGTTATAACAGTATTATTATTATATTTATGACAAGAATTTGTTATATTATTTTTACTTGGTGAAAATATTATTAATCATATTAATATAGTACATATTATAATAAAAATTTTTGATATTATTTGTAGCATATTTTGTACCTTATAAAAATATAATTATTTATTATTGATATTTTTATTATAAAATATTATTTTTTTTATTTGTTTTCTATTTAGAGTTTCATATTTTATTAATTGATCTTTCATAGTATGTAATATATTTATATTATCTAATAAAATTTTTTTAGCTTTTAAATAATTTTTTTTTATTATTTTTTTAATTTCTTGTTCTATTATTTTTAAAGTATAATTAGAAATTTCTATATTATTTTGATTAATATAATAATTATTATTATTTTTTTCTAATAATATTGGACCTATTTTATTAGAATATCCTCATTTAGTTATCATATTTTTAGCTATAGTTGTTGCTATTTTAATATCATTACTGCTTCCTATTGAAATATTTTCTTCTCCATATATTATTTCTTCAGCTAATCTTCCACCATATAAAGTACATATTTTACTTTCTAATTTTTTTTTACTTATACTAATTTCATTTCCTTTAGGTAAAAAAAAAGTTAATCCTAATGTTTTACCTCTAGGTATAATAGTAACCTTATGTACAGGATCATGTTCTGATAATAATTCTCCAATAATTGTATGTCCTGATTCATGATATGCTGATAGTTCTTTTTGTTTTTTAGTCATTATTAAAGATTTTCTTTCTGTTCCCATTATTATTTTGTCTTTGGATATTTCAAATTCTTTCATAGATATATTTTTTTTATTATTTTTTGCAGCCAATAATGCAGATTCATTAACTAGATTAGATAAATCTGCTCCAGAAAAACCAGGTGTACTTTTAGCTATTATATTAAAATTAATGTCTTTATTTAAAGGTATATTTTTAGTATGAATTTTTATTATTTGTTTTCTTCCTTTTATATCTGGTAAGTCTATAATAACTTTTCTATCAAATCTTCCTGGACGCATTAATGCAGGATCTAAAATATCTGGTCTATTTGTAGCGCCAATAATTATTATTCCTTTATTTTTATCAAATCCATCCATTTCTACTAATATTTGATTTAATGTTTGTTCTCTTTCATCATTTCCATTATTTATATAATTGCTTCTTTTTCTACCTATTGCATCTATTTCATCTATGAAAATTATACAAGGTAAATTTTTTTTAGCTTTATTAAACATGTCTCTTACTCTTGAAGCACCAACTCCTACAAACATTTCTACAAAATCTGAACCTGATATATTGTAAAAAGGTACTTTAGCTTCTGATGCTATTGCTTTAGCTAAAAGTGTTTTTCCTGTTCCTGGTGGTCCTATCATTAATATACCTTTAGGTAATTTTCCACCTAATTTTTTAAATTTTTTTGGTTTTTTTAAATATTCTACTATTTCTTTAACTTCTTCTTTAGCTTCATCACATCCTGCTATATCTTTAAATAATATTATATTATTTTTTTTTTTAGATATTTTAGCCTTACTTTTATTAAATATAAAAGAATTATTTCCATTTTTATATATTTTTTTAATTAGAAATACTCATAAAGTTATTATTATAATTATAGGAAACCATGAGATCATTGTAGATGATATTATATTTTGTTCTTCTAATGGTGTAGTATTTAAAATTATATTTTTTTTTATTATATTTTTTAATAAGTTATTATCGTATATAGGTATATATGTATAATATTTATTATTATTTGTAGTTAGTACATTAATTTTTTTACCATTAATTTTTATTTTTTTAATTTTATTATTTTCAATATCAGATAAAAAATTGGAATAATTTATTATAGGTATATTTTTTTTTTTAATTATATTATTAAAAGTGAATATAATTATTATACTTATAATTAATCAAAAGATTATTTTTTTAATCATATATTTAAAGAATAGAATTAGATTTTAATGTTTTTTATATTTTAATGCTATTATATATATTTCTTTAGAAAAATTATATGAAGATTGTGGTTTATATATTTTAATAACTTTAAATTTTTTTTTAATTTTTTTTAAAATATAAATAAATATTTCTCCTAAAAAAACTTTTATTATAATATTTCCATTTTTATATAATTTTTTTTTATATAAATAAATTATATTTTTTATAATTTTTTTATATTTAGGATTATCAATTTCTTTTATTCCTGAAATATTTGGAGATATGTCAGATATTATATTATTTATATTTTTAGATTTAGTAATTTTTATTAATTTGTTTATT
Source organism: Candidatus Stammera capleta (assembly GCA_015134695.1). Classification (GTDB taxonomy): domain Bacteria; phylum Pseudomonadota; class Gammaproteobacteria; order Enterobacterales; family Enterobacteriaceae; genus Stammera; species Stammera capleta_I. Next base: position 158,408 of record CP043987.1, read on the forward strand.
GTATTTAAATTACATATATCACCTAATATAAAATTTACATTTTTTATTTTTTTCATAGGTAATATATCACAACTAAATATTTTTCCAATATTTTTTATTTTTTTTGATATAAATTTAGATCATCCTCCTGGAGAACAACCTAAATCAATAGTATTATCATTTTTATTGAATATATTATATTTATGATGTATTTCTTGAATTTTAAATCAAGATCTTGATCTTAATTTTTTTATTTTTGCAATTTTTGAATATTTATCATTTAATGTTTTGTTTATTCAGTTTTTTTTTTTCATATAAAATATATTATATATATTTATATATCAATATTATTTAATATTTAATATTTTATATTTTACTTTTCCTCCAGGAGTATTGATTAATATAATATCGTTTTTTTTTTTACCTATTAAACCTTTTATTAAAGGAGAATTTATAGATATTAATTTTTTTTTTAAATTTGATTCATCATCTCCTACTATATTATATTTATATGTTCTTTTATTATTTAAATTAATTAATTTTATTTTTGATCCAAAAACAATTTTTTTACTTTTTATTTTAGATATATCTATTATTTTTGCATTTATTATTTTGTATTCTATTTCCTTTATTTTATTTTCACATATTATTTGTTCTTCTTTAGCAGCATTATATTCTGAATTTTCTTTTAGATCTCCAAATTTTCTTGCTTTTGATATTAATGATATAATTTTTGATCTTTTTATATTTTTTAAATATTTTAATTTTTTACGTAATTTTTTTTCTCCTTTAATTGTCATTAATATATGAATCATTTTTTTCTCTTAAATACATTTTTTTTAATAAATAATTATTTATTAGTTATTATATTAATAAATTTTTTTTTTTTTATTCCTTTTTTTTTAAATTCTACTATTCCATCTTTAGTAGCATATATTGTATAATCTTTTCCACATAAAGTATTTTTTCCTGAATGAAATTTTGTTCCTCTTTGTTTAACAATAATATTTCCTTTATATACATATTCTCCTCCAAAATGTTTTATTCCTAATCTTTTTCCTATAGAATCTCTACCATTTTTGGTTGATCCACCTGCTTTTTTATGAGCCATATTTATTTTTTATGTATTCAATTTTTATTTCAGTTAATTTTTGTCTATGACCATATTTTTTTTTATAGTTTTTTCTTCTTTTAAATTTTATTATATTTATTTTTTTTTTTTTAATTTGATTTAATATTTTTATTTTAATTTTAAAATTTTTAATATCTTTTTTTTTATATAATATTTTATTTTTATAATATAATAATATTATATTTTTATTTTTTATTAAAAATTTTTTACCTATTTTTTTAGATATTTTTTCTGTTAATATATTTTGTTTTTTTTTTACTTTATATTGTTTATTATTAATTTTTATTATAGCGTACATTATAAGTTATTATATTATATATAATTATTAATATTTTAAAAAAAAATATATATATATAATATCATTAAATTAATATTATAATTATTTAATTATATATATTATTTAAATAAAATTAATTTTTTATATCTTATATAATTTATAATTTATAAATGATACTATATTATAATAATATTTATTAAAAATAATTTTAATTTAAATAATTAATTAGGAAGAAATAACATAATGTTTAAAAAAATTCGTGGTATTTTTTCTAATGATTTATCTATTGATTTAGGTACTGCAAATACTTTAATATATATAAAAAACAAAGGTATAGTTCTTAATGAACCTTCTGTTGTTGCAATTCGTCAAGATAAAATAGGTTTATCTAAAACTGTTGCAGCTGTAGGTTATCAGGCTAAATTAATGTTAGGACGTACTCCAGGTAATATATTTGCTATTAGACCTATGAAAGATGGTGTAATAGCTGATTTTTTTATTACTGAAAAAATGTTACAATATTTTATTAAGAAAGTTCATACTAATAGTTTTATCAGACCTAGTCCTAGAGTATTAGTTTGTGTTCCTGTTGGAGCTACTCAAGTTGAAAGAAGAGCTATTAAAGAATCTGCTTTGGGTGCTGGAGCTAGAGAAGTTTTTTTAATAGAAGAACCTATGGCAGCTGCTATAGGTGCAAATTTGCCTGTTTCTGAACCCACTGGTTCTATGATAATAGATATAGGTGGTGGTACTACTGAAGTTGCAGTTATTTCTTTAAATGGAGTAGTTTATTCATCTTCTGTTCGTATAGGTGGTGATAAATTTGATGAATTTATAATAAGTTATATAAGAAAAAATTATGGTTCTTTAATTGGTGAAGCTACAGCTGAAAAAATTAAGCATACAATAGGTTCTGCATATCCTAGTTCATCAGTTAAAGAAATTGAAGTTAGAGGGAGAAATATTGCTGAAGGTGTTCCAAGAAGTTTTATAATTAATTCTAATGAGGTTTTAGAAGCTTTACAAGAACCTTTAAGCGGTATAATTAGTGCTGTTATGGTTGCATTAGAACAATGTCCTCCTGAATTAGCTTCAGATATTGCAGAAAGGGGTATGGTTTTAGCAGGTGGAGGCGCTTTATTAAAAAATTTGGATCGTTTATTAATTGAAGAAACAAGTATACCAGTTATTATTGCAGATGATCCTTTAACCTGTGTAGCTAGGGGTGGTGGAAAAGCATTAGAAATGATTGATATTAACAGTGAAGAATTATTTAGTAATGAATAATATTTTTATATGTTTTTAAATAAAAAAAATAATTATTTTATTTATTTTTGTTTTTTATTATTATCTTTAATATTTATATTATTTGATATTTACTATAATAAATTTAATAAAATTAAATTATTTTTTAACAATATAAGTTTTTTATTTTATAATTTACATAGTAAATTATATATTTTAATAAGAAAAAAAGTAAATTATATTAATAAAAAAGGTATTTTAATTAATAAAAATATAAAATTAATTAAAAAAAATTTAATATTGAAAAATAAATTATATTTAATAAATAATTTAAAAATGGAAAATTATATATTATATAAATTTTTAAATATTCCATTTTTATTAAATAATAAATATTCTATAGTTAGAATTTTATTTAATAGTAAGTCTATTTTAGATGAATTATTTATTAATATATTTTTATATAAAAATATAAAATATGGTAATTTATTATTTAATGGTATTGGTATTATAGGTAAATTAATTTTTTATAATAAAAATTTTGGTAAAATTCAATTAATTTGTAATAATGATAGTGGTTTTTCAGGAAAAATTTTACGTAATGGTTTAAAAGTAATTATATCTGGAAATGGATGTAATAATAATATGAAAATTTTAGATTTACCTATTAATGTTGATATAAAAAAAGGAGATATCATACTTAATTATGATATATATAATTATTATTATTCTGTGCCTATAGGTATAGTTTTTGATGTATTAAAAGATAATATTTATGGTGGAATAATTATTATAGTTAAATCTTTTGTAAATTATATTCATAATTTTGATTATGGTATTTTATTTATATAACATTTTATATATTAATATATGTTACATTTTCTTTTAAATAAAAATTTAAAATTTTTATTTTTAAATTTTATTTTTTTTTTTTATTTTGAAATTTATTTTATATTTTTTTTAATAAAATTATTTTTCCTTCTTTTTTTAATATTATATATTTATATATAATAATATATGATATTTTTTCTTATAAAAGTATATGAATTAGTTTTGTATATGGGTTGTTAATTGATTTTATATTTAGTTTTTTATTTGGTAAAATGTGTTTTATATATTTATTGTTTGTTTATTTATTTTCATTATTATTTAATATTAATAGAAATAGTATATTTAATTTATTAAATATAAAATATATTTTTAAAATTTTTTTTATTTTTTTATTGTTAAATTTTATTAATTTATTTTTTGATTTTATTTTTTTTGGATATTTGTTTAAATTTATTTTTATTTTAAATTGTTTTTTAGATACTTTTACATGATTATTTATTAATTATTTACTATATTAAAAATATTAATATTTTAAATTAAATAATTTTATTAGGTTTGAATATGAGTAAATATATAATATATAAATCTATTTTAGAAAAAAATAATCTTTCTGAATTAGATTTATTAAATTTTATTTCTGATTTACCTTGTAGTAGTAAGTATTATAGTGATATTTATTTGCAAGATTGTATAAATGAATCTTGATTATTAGAAGATAATGAAATTAAAAGTAGTACTTTAGATATTATAAATGGAGTTGGTATAAGAGTTATTAAAGATGATAATACTTTTTTTTCTTATTCAAATAATATTAGTTTTAAATCTATATTAAATATTATTAAAAAAATTAAAAGTATTGGTTTTAATGATTTAATTTATAAAAAACATAAAATGTGTTTTTTACCTAATATAATTTCTTATTATAGTTATAAATCTCCTACTGTTTCTTCTTTAAGTAAATCTAAAATAGATTTACTTTTTTATTTAAATAATTATATAAAGAAAAAAGATAAACGTATTAATTATATTTCTTTAAACCTTTTTAGTAGTTATGATATCATTTTAGTTATTTCTACAGATAATATTTTTATAGGTGATGTTAGACCATTAATAAATTTATCTATTAAAATTAAATTAGAAAATAATTTTTTACAAGAATTAGGTTATAGTAGTGGTGGTGGTCGTTATTCTTATGATGAATTTATTAATAAATCTTATAATAATATTCCATTTGTAGAATATTTATCTGATGAAGCGATAAGAATAGGTGTTAATAATTTAAAAGCAATAAATGCACCTTCAGGTAATATTCCTGTTGTATTAGGTGCTGGTTGACCTGGTGTTTTATTACACGAAGCTGTAGGTCATGGTTTAGAAGGAGATTTTATTAGAAAAAAAATTTCTGTATATTATAATTCTTTAGGAAAGAAAGTTGCTTCTAATTTATGTACTATAATAGATAATGGTACTCTCTTTGGTAAAAGAGGAACTTTAAATATCGATGATGAAGGTACAGTATGTAGTAAAAATATATTAATATATAAAGGTATTTTAAGATCTTATATGTTAGATAAATTGAATGCTAAATTAATGAATTTATATACTACTGGAAATGCTAGAAGAGAATCTTATGCACATTTACCTATTCCTAGGATGACTAATACTTATATGTTACCTGGTAAATATAAATTTAATGATATTATAGATAGTGTTGATTATGGTATATATATAGTTAGTTTATCAAGTGGTCAAGTGGATATAACTTCTGGAAAATTTGTTTTTACTATTTTAGAAGGTTATTTAATAAATAATGGTATAATAGGTAATTCTATTAAAAATGCTACTTTAATAGGTTCTAGCATTGATATTATGAATAAAATTAGTATGGTATCTGATGATTTAAAATTTGATAGTGGTTCTGGTATGTGTGGAAAAGATGGTCAAAATATTCCTGTAGGTATTGGGCAACCATCATTAAAAATTGATTCTATGATTGTAGGTGGTTTTAAATAGTATTTTATTAATTTTTATGTTTTAAAATAATATGAATAAAAATATTAATTGGTATTTATTAGATGCTAAAGATAAAATTTTAGGTAGATTGATAACTAAAATAGTTTATTTATTATTAGGAAAAAATAAATTTAATTATTTACCTTATAAAATAAGTTATAATTATGTAATTTTAATAAATATTAAAAAAATTATTGTTACTGGTAAAAAAAAAGAAAAAAAAAATTATTATCGTCATAGTGGTTATGTTGGAAATTTAAAAACTATATCTTTTGAAAATATGATGTATAAAAATCCTAAATATATAATATTGCATGCATTAAAAGGTATGTTACCTAAAAATTATATAGGTAGATGTTGTATTAAAAGATTAAAAATATATTATAATAGTTTTCATTTACATAATTCTCAGAAACCTGTTTTAGTTAATTTTTAAATTAAGGTAATTTATATGTTTTATAGTACTGGTAGACGTAAAACTTCTTCTTCTAGAGTTTTTATGAAAAAAGGAAAAGGTGATATATATATAAATAATATTAAGTTTAATGATTATTTTGTTAGTAATATTAGAAGAAAAATTATTATTCAACCTTTTAAAGTTTTAAAAGAAGATTTTTTATTAAATAATTATGATTTTTATATTACAGTAAAAGGTGGTGGTATATCTAGTCAAGTAATTTCTATTAGACATGGTATAAGTAAAGTATTATTAAAATTTAATAATAATTTTAAAAAAAAATTAAGATTATATGGTTTTATAACTCGTGATTCTAGGAAAGTAGAAAGAAAAAAATATGGATTAAGAAAATCACGTTGTAGACATCAATATTCTAAACGTTAGATTTATATTTATGTGTAAATATACTCCTATAATTAATCAATATTTAAATATAAAAAAAAAATATCCAGATTATTTATTATTTTATCAGATTGGTGATTTTTATGAATTGTTTTATAATGATGCTGTAAATATTTCTTCTTTATTAGGTATTGTATTAACAAAAAAAAAATTTGTTAATCAAGAAAATGTTCCTATGGCTGGTATTCCTATACATTCTTCAGATCATTATATTTTAAGATTATTAAAATTTGGAAAAACTATAGTTTTATGTAATCAAATTAAAGATATATCATATAATAAGAAAAATAGTTTAATTAATAGAGTAGTATCAAAAATAATAACACCAGGTACTGTTACAAATGATAATTTTTTATCTAGTAATAAAGATAATTATATAGGTAGTATATATTATTGTAAAAAAAGAAAAAGTTTTGGTTATTCTTATTTAGATATTTTAACTTCTAGATTTTATTTATTTGAAAGTAATAATATAGAAGATATAAAATCTGAATTATTTTTTACTAAACCAAAGGAATTATTGTATTCTAAAGAATTTAAATTTATAAAATTAATAGATTTTATAAAATGTTTAAAAATATTATCAGAAGAATATTTTAATTATCATATTAATTATAATTTATTGTTAGATCATTTTAATATTTTAAATTTTGATTGTTTTGGTATACAAAAATATTATTCTGGTATAATAGCTGCTGGTAGTCTTTTAAGATATGTAAAATTAGTTCAATTTAATGATCTTAAATATATTAAAAAAATTAAGTTTAGAAATATTTCTAAATATATTTATATGAATTTTTCTACTATAAAAAATTTAGAATTATTTAATTCTATTTGTGGAGATAAAAGAAAAACATTATTTGGCATATTAGATAATACTTCTACTATTATGGGGAGTAGAATGTTAAAAAGATGAATTATGTATCCTATTACTAACATTAAAGAAATTAAAAATCGTCATTTAATTATTAAAATATTAAGTAAAAAAAATTATATTTTAAGATTTTATTTAAAAAAATTTTGTGATTTAGAAAGAGTATTAGGTAGAATATTTTTATATAATACTAATTCTTTTGATTTAATTAATTTGAAAAATTCTTTATTTTTAATAATTAAAATTATTTTTTTATTTAGAAAATATAATATTGATATTATTAATGTTTTATTTAAGAATTATTATATAATAAAGAAAATATATAAATTAATAAATGTTTCTATTGTTGATCCATCTATTGATAAAGATAATATTATTTTATATGGTTATAATAATAAATTAGATATTTTAAAAAAAAAAAGTTCTTTTAATAAAAAAAATATACATTTGTTAGAAATTAAAGAAAGGAAAAGATTAAATATTTCAAGTTTAATTATTAATTATAATAAATTATATGGTTTTTATGTACAAATTAAAAAATCTGATATCAATTTAGTTCCTATATATTATATTAAATTTCAAACATTAAAAAATTATACAAGATATTATTTTAAAGATTTAAAGAAGAAAGAAAATATTTTTTTTTTATATAAAAATAAAATAAAATATTTAGAAAAATATATTTTTGATAAAATTTTGGATAAAATAAATAAATATATAAATAGTTTAAAGAATATTTCTCGTTGTATTAGTAAATTAGATGTATTATCTAATTTATTGGAAAGATCTATTACTTTAAAGTATGTAAAACCTAAATTTTCATCTAATTCTATTATTAAATTAATTAAGGGTAGGCATGCTATATTAGAAAATAATTTTGATTTTAATTTTATTTCTAATAATTTATATTTTAATAAAAATACTAGATCTTTATTAATTACTGGGCCTAATATGGGAGGTAAAAGTACTTATATGAGACAAATTGCTTTAATAGTTATTTTATCTTATATAGGTTCTTATGTTCCTGCTAAATATTTAAAAATAGGTCCTATAGATAAGATTTTTACTAGAATAGGTTTTTCTGATGATATTTTATCCAATAAATCTACTTTTATGGTTGAAATGAGTGATATATCTAATATAATAAATTATTCTACTTATTTTAGTTTAGTAATTATTGATGAAATGGGTAGAGGAACATCTTTTTATGAAGGTATTTCTATAGCTTGATCTTGTTTATATTATATATTAAAGTTTATTAATTGTATGATGTTATTTTCTACACATTTTATAGAACTTACTAAAATAACTAAAAAATTTAATAATATTAAAAATGTTTATTTTTCTTTTTTAAAAAATAAAGATGAAATTATTTATTTATATAAAATAAAAAATGGAATATGTTATGAAAGTTATAGTATTTTTTTATTTATGAAAATTGGTATACCTAAATTTATTTTAAATATGTGTAAACGTAATTTAAAAAAAATATTTTTATCTAAAATTAATAAAAAATTTTTAAGTAAAAATAATTTATGTTTTAATAAAAAACATAAATTTATATTTGATATAATATCTTGTATTGATATAAATAATATATCTATTATTAAATTATTAAAAAAAATTAAATATTTAAAAAAAAATTTATAAATATATAAATAATATTATTAAGGAATTTTAATGCGTCATTATGAAATTGTTATAATTATATATCCTAATAGTGATATATATATAAATGATATAATTGAATATTATACTAATTTAGTGAATAAAAATGGTATTTTATATAGATTAGAAAATTGAGGATTAAGAGATTTAGCTTATAATATAAAAAAAAATAGTAAAGCTTATTATATTCTTATGAATATAAAAGTAAATATTAAAATTATTAATTTTATTAGTGATAATTTAAAGTTAAATAAAAATGTTTTAAGATTTTTAATAATTAAAAAAAAAAAAGCTGAGTCTAGTTCTTCTTGTATAATAAATAAAAATAATAATAATTAATTTTTATTTTTTTTATGTGAGGATTATATGTTGAAGTTTAATAAAAAAAAAAAAGATTGTTATTTTACTTTAAATAAAATAAGTGAAATTGATTATAAAGATATAATTATTCTTAAAAAATATATTACTGAATGTAATAAAATTATTCCTTCTAGAATTACAGGTATATCTTCTAAGTTTCAAAGAAAATTAGCTAATGCTATTAAGATAGCTAGATATTTATCTTTATTAGCTTATACTGATTTACATCAAAATATATAGGTTTATTTTTTTATGGTAAAAATAATAGTTATTAAAAAAAATTATTTAGGTAAAATAGGTGATATAGTAAATGTTAAATTAGGTTATGCTAGAAATTATTTAATACCTTATAGTTTTGCATTATATGTTTCTAAAAAAAATATTAATTTTTTAAAAAAAAAGTATATTTTAAAAAATAAAATTAATAAAGAGAAAGAAAATAAGTTTTTAGAAATTTATAATAAATTAATTTTATTAAGTCCTATTAATTTATATTATAAGTGCGGTAAAAATGGAAAATTATTTAATTCTATAAAATCTATTGATATATCTAATATAATTTCTAAAAGATTAAATTGTGTTTTTGATAAAAAATATATTAAATTATTTAATAGACCCATAAAATATTTAGGTAAGTATATTATTAAAATTTTTTTTTATAATAAAAATATAAATTTTGTTATAAATGTAATTTCTAAAAGATAAAATTTATTTTTTTTTTTTTTTATTTTTTTTTTAAAAAAATATTGTTTTATTTTTTTTTTCTTGATATTATCTATATATAGTATTTGTTTTACATGTTTTTGTTTTTTGTTCTTTTAAAATAACTGTGTGAGTACTTTTAAAATATTAGAAATTTTTAGTTCTTAGATTTCTTTTATTTAAGAATTATATATTAGTTTTGTTTTGAAGAGTTTGATCATGGCTCAGATTGAACGCTAGCGGCAAGCCTAACACATGCAAGTCGAACGGTATCATGAATAATTTTTTTTTATAAAAAAATTATTTGATGGCGAGTGGCGTACGGGTGAGTAATATCTAGGAATCTGCCTTAAGAAGTGGAATAACTATTGGAAACGATAGCTAATACCGCATGATATTATATTAGTTTTATAATTAAAATAGGGGATCTTTTAAAGACCTTATGTCTTAAGATGAGCCTAGACAGGATTAGCTAGTAGGTAGGGTAAAAGCCTACCTAGGCAATGATCCTTAGCTGATCTGAGAGGATAATCAGCCACACTGGAACTGAGATACGGTCCAGACTCCTACGGGAGGCAGCAGTGGGGAATATTGCACAATGGGGGAAACCCTGATGCAGCTATGCCGCGTGTATGAAGAAGGTCTTAGGATTGTAAAATACTTTCAGTAGGGAAGAAGATGATTTTACTAATAATAAAATTATTTGACGTTACTTACAAAAGAAGCATCGGCTAACTCCGTGCCAGCAGCCGCGGTAATACGGGGGATGCAAGCGTTAATCGGAATTACTGGGCGTAAAGAGCATGTAGGTGGTTTATTATGTCAGATGTGAAATCCTTAAGCTTAACTTAAGAACTGCATTTGAAACTGATAAGCTTAGAGTATCGTAGAGGGAGGTGGAATTCCAGGTGTAGCGGTGAAATGCGTAGATATCTGGAGGAATATCAGTGGCGAAGGCGGCCTCCTGGACGAATACTGACACTAAAGTGCGAAAGCATGGGGAGCAAACAGGATTAGATACCCTGGTAGTCCATGCCGTAAACTATGTCAACTTGAAGGTTGTTTTTTATATATGACTTTCGTAGCTAACGCGTTAAGTTGACCGCCTGGGGAGTACGACCGCAAGGTTAAAACTCAAATGAATTGACGGGGGCCCGCACAAGCGGTGGAGCATGTGGTTTAATTCGATGCAACGCGAAGAACCTTACCTGGTCTTGACATCCAGTGAATTTTACAGAAATGTAGAAGTGCTTTCGAGAACACTGAGACAGGTGCTGCATGGCTGTCGTCAGCTCGTGTTGTGAAATGTATGGTTAAGTCCTATAACGAGCGTAACCCTTATCCTTTGTTGCCATCAGGTAAAGCTGGGAACTCAAAGGAAACTGCCAATGATAAATTGGAGGAAGGTGGGGATGACGTCAAGTCATCATGGCCCTTACGACCAGGGCTACACACGTGCTACAATGGCATATACAAAGGGTAGCAAACTTGTAAAAGTAAGCCAATCTCATAAAGTATGTCTTAATTCGGATTGAAATCTGCAACTCGATTTCATGAAGCTGGAATCGCTAGTAATCGTGAATCAGAATGTCACGGTGAATACGTTCTCGGGCCTTGTACACACCGCCCGTCACACCATGGAAGTGTGTTGCAAAAGAAATGAATAGTTTAACCCATATTATTTGGGAGGGCATTTATTACTTTGTGATTCATGACTGGGGTGAAGTCGTAACAAGGTAACCGTAGGGGAACCTGCGGTTGGATCACCTCCTTATTAAGGATAAATATTTTATTAAGTACTTGCACAGTTTTATTTTAATGTCTTCTTCGTCTAGAGGTTTAGGACATCGCTCTTTCACGGCGATAACAGGGGTTCAAATCCCCTAGGAGATGTTTGTTCTTTAAAAATAGATTTAATAGAAACATTTTTAGGTTGCGAAGTTAAGTAATTAAGCGTATATGGTGGATGCCTTGGCAATTAGAGGCTATGAAGGACGTGCTAATCTGCGAAAATCATCGATAAGTTGATAAGAAACATTTGAATCGGTGGTATCCGAATGGGGTAACCTAATACAATTAATATTGTATTATCATTAATTAAATAAATAGATTAATGAAGCTTACCAGGAGAACTGAAACATCTAAGTATCCTGAGGAAAAGAAATCAATTGAGATTCTCTTAGTAGTGGCGAGCGAAAAGGGAAAAGTCTAGAAAATGTTAATGTAATATTTATATTATTAGAATAATTTGGAAAAATTAACGATACAGGGTGATAGTCCCGTATATTAAAATGTATTTATTATTATTTTTGAAAGTAAAACGAGACACGAGAAATCTTGTTTGAATATAGGGGGACCATCCTCTAAGACTAAATACTCCTAATTGACCGATAGTGAACTAGTACCGTGAGGGAAAGGTGAAAAGAACCCCGGTTAGGGGAGTGAAATAGAACCTGAAACCGTATACGTACAAGCAGTAGGAGCATATTATTTAAAATAATGATATGTGACTGCGTACCTTTTGTATAATGGGTCAGCGAGTTATATTTTGTAGCAAGGTTAACTTTTTTTATTGAGGGAGCCATAGGGAAACCGAGTCTTAATTAAGGCGTTTAGTTTCAAGATATAGACCCGAAACCCGGTGATCTAACTATGAGCAGGTTGAAGATTAGGTAATACTAATTGAAGGACCGAACTGACTGATGTTGAAAAATCAGCGGATGACTTGTGGTTAGGGGTGAAAGGCCAATCAAACCGGGAGATAGCTGGTTCTCCTCGAAAACTATTTAGGTAGTGCCTTATGAAATTAAGCTTTAGGGGTAGAGCACTGTTTCAGTTAGAGGATTTTAATAGTCTATCAATCTGATGCAAACTCCGAATACTAAAGAATTATTATCATAGGAGACACACATTGGGTGCTAAGATCCAGTGTGGAAAGGGAAACAGCCCAGATCGTAAGCTAAGGTCCCAAAATTATAATTAAGTGGTAAACGATGTGAAAGAGCTTAAACAGCCAGGATGTTGGCTTAGAAGCAGCCATCATTTAAAGAAAGCGTAATAGCTCACTGGTCTAGTTTTTTTGCGCGGAAGATGTAACGGGGCTAAATTATATACCGAAGCTACGACAATAATTTATTTATAAATTATTGGGTAGAGGAGCGTTCTGTAAGCCAGAGAAGATATATTGTAAAATATATTGGAGGTATCAGAAGTGCGAATGCTGACATAAGTAACGATAAAATAGGTGAAAAACCTATTCGCCGAAAAACTAAGGTTTCCTATCCAACGTTAATCGGGGTAGGGTTAGTCGATTCCTAAGATGAGGTTGAAAAGCGTAGTTGATGGATAACAGGTTAATATTCCTGTACTTGTATTTATTGTGATGGGGTGAAGAAGAAGGTTAGGTTATCCAAGTGTTTGGAAATCTTGGTTTAAGTGTGTAGATGAATATTTAGGTAAATCCGAATATTGTTAACATCGAGGCATGATGAATAAATCTGTAAAGATTGAATTAATTTATACCATACTTACGAGAAAAACCTCTAAACTATATGTAATTACAAATCGTACCATAAACCGACACAGGTGGTTAAGTAGAGAATACTAAGGCGCTTGAGAGAACTCGGGTAAAGGAACTAGGCAAAATAGTACCGTAACTTCGGGAGAAGGTACACTAATATTAAGTGATAAAATTTACTTTTATAGCTGAAATTAGTCTAAGATAACGGCTGGCTGCAACTGTTTATTAAAAACATAGCACTGTGCAAACATGAAAATGGAAGTATACGGTGTGATGCCTGCCCGGTGCCGGAAGGTTAATAAAGAAAGTTAAAATGAAAATTTAAAGCTTTTAATTGAAGCCCCGGTGAACGGCGGCCGTAACTATAACGGTCCTAAGGTAGCGAAATTCCTTGTCGGGTAAGTTCCGACCTGCACGAATGGCATAATGATGGCCAGACTGTCTCTACCCGAGACTTAGTGAAATTGAAATTGCTGTGAAGATGCAGTGTACCTGCGACAAGACGGAAAGACCCCGTGAACCTTTACTATAACTTGATATTGAATATTGAATATTAATGTGTAGAATAGGTGGGAGACTATGAAATGAAAACGCTAGTTTTTATGGAGTCGATAGTGAAATACCACCCTTTAATATTTATTATTCTAACTATATTCCGTTATCCGGAATTAGGACAATGTCTGGTGGGTAGTTTGACTGGGGCGGTCTCCTCCTAAAGAGTAACGGAGGAGTACAAAGGTCAGCTAGTTACGGTCAGAAATCGTAATTTTAGTGTAAAGGCATAAGCTGGCTTAACTGTGAGCATGACAATGCGAACAGATGCGAAAGCAGGTCTTAGTGATCCGGTGGTTTCTGTATGGAAAGGCCATCGCTTAACGGATAAAAGGTACTCCGGGGATAACAGGCTGATACCGCCCAAGAGTTCATATCGACGGCGGTGTTTGGCACCTCGATGTCGGCTCATCACATCCTGGGGCTGTAGTCGGTCCCAAGGGTATGGCTGTTCGCCATTTAAAGTGGTACGCGAGCTGGGTTTAGAACGTCGTGAGACAGTTCGGTCCCTATCTGTCGTAGGCGTTGGAAACTTGAAGGGATCTGCTCCTAGTACGAGAGGACCGGAGTGGGTGTATCTATGGTGTTCAGGTTGTTATGCCAATAGCATTGCCTGGTAGCTAAATACAAATAAGATAAGTGCTGAAAGCATATAAGCGCGAAACTTACCCTAAGATTAGGTTTCCCAGAAAATTATATTTTCCTAAAGGGTCGTTATAGACTATGACGTTGATAGGTTAGGTGTGTAAGCATAGTGATATGTTAAGCTAACTAATACTAATAACCCGTGAGTCTTAACTTCGCAACCTAAAAATGTTTTAAATCCTGGCTGTAATAGCATGATAGTACCACCTGATTCCATTCCGAACTCAGAAGTGAAATGTCATAGCGCTGATGGTAGTGTAAGTTTATTCTTATGTGAGAGTAAGACGCTGCCAGGATTTTATTTTTTTTTTTTTTTTTGGTACGATAGTTCAGTTGGTTAGAATATCAGCCTGTCACGCTGGAGGTCGCGGGTTCGAATCCCGTTCGTACCGAATGTATTATAGTTATATTTTTTTTTTGTATACTAATGTTATATAGTAAAAAAAATTTAATTTGAATTGATTTAGAAATGACTGGTTTAAATCCAGAAAAAAATAGAATTATAGAAATAGCTACTTTAATAAGTGATAATAATTTAAATTTTTTTATTGAAGGACCAAATTTAATTATAAATCAAGAAGAAAAATATTTACTAAATATGGATAGTTGAAATATTAGAATACATACTTCTAATGGTTTATTAGAGAAAGTTAAAAATAGTTGTATTAATGAATTACAAGCAGAAAAGATAACTATAAATTTTCTAAAAAAGTGGGTTCCTAAAAAATTTTCTCCAATTTGTGGTAGTACTGTTGCTCAAGATAGAAGATTTTTATTTAAATATATGCCTAATTTAGAATCTTATTTTAATTATAAATATATAGATGTTAGTTCTATACGTGAATTAATTAAAAGATGAAAACCTAAAATATTAAATAATAATATATATAAAAAAAGTAATCATACAGCTTTATTTGATATAAAATCTTCTATAAAAGAATTAATTTATTATCGTAAATTATTATTTTTGTAATTATTAATTTTGCGGAAATAGCTCAGTTGGTAGAGTGTAACCTTGCCAAGGTTAAGGTCGCGAGTTCAAATCTCGTTTTCCGCTTTATTTATTTTTTTTAGGTAATAAAAAAAAATTTATGATTTTAAAAATATTGAGTAATTTTTTATTAATTTGAAATTTATTTAATTTATTTTTAAAAAGTAAAAATTTATTATTTTATTTTATAAAAATATTTAAATATTTTTTTTTATAATTATTTTATAATTTATTATTTTATTAAAAAAAAAATTAAAATATTTTAATTATTTTTATAATATTTTTTTTAAAAATTTAAATTAAATTCTAATTATATAAAATATTTTTATATTTTAATTTTTATTTTAGTTTTAATTGTTTTAATGATTATAATTAAGTTTTATTAAGTATATATTAAATTAATTTAATAAAGTATTAAATTTAATTTAATAATTATTTTATATATTATGAAAATATATTTATTACCTGAGGATACTATAAGAAAAATTTCTTCAGGTGAATTTATTAATAGACCATATAAAATTTTAAAAGAATTATTAGAGAATAGTATAGATGCATTATCTAATGAAATTAAAATATATTTATTTAATTTTGGTTTAGATATTATTAAAGTTATTGATAATGGTATTGGTATTAGTAAAATAGATATTTTAAATACAATAAAAAGGCATTTTACTAGTAAAATTTATTATTTTAAAGATTTAAGTAAAATAAATACTTTTGGTTTTAGAGGTGAAGCTTTATCATGTATAAGTTCTATATCTAATTTTAATATTATTTCTAAAACTAAAAAACAAGATTATGGTTGAAATTTATTTAATGAAGAAAATAATTTTCTTAAGTTTAATATTAAACCATTTTTATGTAATAAAGGAACTATAGTTTTAGTAAAAAATATTTTTTCAAATATTCCTATATTAAGAAATAAATTATTATTACAAAAATATAATGAATGATTATTATTACGTAAATTAATATATAATTTTATTTTATGTAATCATAATATTAATTTTTATATATATAAAAATAATAATTTATTTAGAAAATATATTTCTTTAAATAATGTTAATAAAGATATTAAATTAAGAATTTCTTCTATATATAATAAAAATATTTTTGTTAATTGTTTATCTATTAATATTAAAAATTTTTATTTTTGTTGTTATGGTTATTTTTTTTTTGATTATAATACTATAAAAATAATATTTTTAAATAAAAGGATTATTTCAAATAAAAATTTATTATATTTTATAATAAATAATTTCGTTGAAAATTTTTTTTTTTATAAGAAATATTCTTATATTTTATATTTTAATATTAGTAATATATATTTAAATATAAATATTGTTCCTGATAAAACAGAAATATCTTTTTTAGATTCTTCTTTTTGATTAAAAAAAATATATAAAGAATTTTGTTTATATTTTAGATATAAAAAAATAATTACTATTTTAAATAAAAAAAAAAAATATAATAATTATGATAATATTTGTTATAAAACAGATATTTATTATTTTATAAAAAAATTTGGATTTATACTATATAATATAAATAGTTATTATTTATGTAGTTATATTAAAAGTAAGATATTTGTTTTTAATTTATTCCGTATATTTAATTATATTAATTTAATGATTTTAAGAAAAAATGATAATAATTTTTTAATTATAAAGAATATTAATCCTTTAATTTTTTTTGTAAATTGTAATTTAGTTAATTATAATATTATATATTTATTAAATAAAATAGGATTAGGTATTTTTTATAAAAATAAAAAAATTATATTAAGATATGTATCTTTATTTTTTTTAAATATAAAATATAAATTATTTTTTAAAAGATTTTTTAGTTTTTTAGAAAATATTTATTATGATAAATATATATATAAAAAAATAATTTTTTGAATATCTAAATATTTAATTTATATTAACAATTGAAATAATTATAAATCAATGATTTTAATATCTAATTTTTATAGATTATATAATGAGAAAAATAAAAAAAATATTTTTTTTTATATTTTTAATTTAAAAAAAATATTTTTATATATGTTAATAAAATAATTTATGAATAAAAATAAAAATTTGTTTTGTATATTAGGTCCTACTGCAATAGGAAAAAGTTATATCTCTATGAAATTATGTGATTTATTACCATTAGAGATTATTAGTGTTGATTCAACCTTAATATATAAATATTTAAATATAGGAACTGCTAAACCTACAAAAAATGATTTATTAAAATATCCTCATAGATTAGTTAATATAATTAATCCTAATGAATATTATTCTGTAAATATTTTTTTTAATGATATTTTAAAAGAAATATATGATATTTTTTATATTAAAAATAATATTCCATTATTAGTAGGTGGAAGTATGATGTATTATAATGTTTTGTTTAATGGTTTATATAATTTACCAAAATCTAATTTTTGTATACGTAAATATATAAATTTATTGTTTGATCAATATGGATGTAAATATTTATATAATTTATTATGTAAAATTGATAATAATTTATTTAATAAAATACATTATAATGATAAATATAGAATTACTAGAAATTTAGAAATATTTTTAACTACTAAAAAAAATATTTCTTATTTTAAAAATAAAAATAAATTATATTTAGATTATAAAATTCATAAAATAATTATATTACCTATGAATAAAGATATTTTAATTAATAATATTAAAAAAAGATTTTTAAATATGTTAGATATGGGTTTTGAAAAAGAGGTATTATATTTATATAATAGAGGTGATCTTAATATTAAAATGCCATTTATGAAATGTATAGGATATAAACAAATGTGATTATATTTAGAAAAAAAAATTTCTTATTTTCAAATGAAAAATTCTATTATTAATAATACTTTATTATTACTTAAAAAACAATTATCTTGATTAAAGAGATGATCTAATAATTATATAATAAAATTAGATAATTATAATAATTGTATAAAAAAAATTTTTAATTATATAAATAAACATATTAATGATAAATAATAATTTATTAATATATATATATACAAAAAAAATTAATTTAATAGAAGAATTAGAATTTAAAAAATTAGTTTTTTCTTTTGGAATTAAATATAAAAAATATATTAAAATACATGTTAGGTTTCCAAATAAAAAATATTTTTTTGGTATTGGTAAAATTAAAGAATTAAAGGATAATATTATTAAACATAATATTTTTCAAATAGTTATTAGTAGAAGTTTAAAGAGTATTCAGGAATATAATTTAAAAAAAGTATTAAATTGTTTTTTATTAAATAAAACTAATTTAATATTATCTATTTTTAATAAAAGAGCTACTACTAATTATGGTAAATTACAAGTTAAATTATCTTATTTAAATTATTTAAGTACTAGATTAATTAATAAATGAACTCATTTGGAAAGACAAAGAGGAGGAGTTAAATTTATATCAGGTCCAGGAGAAAAGCAAATAGAAATAGATAGAAGAATAATAAAAAAAAAAATAAATTATATTAAATTATGTTTAAAAAAAAATAATTTAAATAAAAATAGAAGGAAAAAATTAAGAGATAAATATAATATTCCTATAATTTCTTTAGTAGGTTATACTAATTCTGGTAAATCTACTTTATTTAATTTACTTACTGATAGTAAAGTAATATGTGAAAATAAATATTTTTCTACTTTAGATACTTATATAAGGAAAATTAAAATATTTAATTTTTATTATGATATTTTATTATCAGATACAATAGGTTTTATTAAATATTTGCCTAAAAATATTATTTCTGGTTTTAAAGGAACTTTAGATGAAATTAATAATTCAAAATTAATTTTTCATGTAGTTGATGTTTCAAATATTTATTATATAAATAATATAAATATAGTTAATAATATTTTATTAAATATAAATATTTTTAATATTCCTATTGTATTAATAATGAATAAAATAGATAAATTAAATGATTTTTCATCTAAAATAGATTATAATAATAATAATATTCCATATAGAATATGAATATCTTCAAAAAAAAAAATAGGTATAAATTATATAAATGATATTATAAAATTTTATTTTTTTAATGATTTGATTAATTTTATTATTTGTATATCAATTAATTTTGTATATTTAATTAAAAAGTATATATATAAAAATAATATAATAATTCTTAAAGAATGAAGTTTAGATGGTAAAGAATATTTTATAAATATAATAATAAAAAAAATATATATTAATATTTTTATAAAAAAATATCCTTTTGTAAAATTTTTAAAATAAAATTTATGTTTAATTTTTTTTATGGTATTAATACTGTTAAAAATTTAGTTATATATAAATATAATTATATAAATAATATTTTTTTATCTTTTAATAAAAAAAATATTAAATTAATTAAATTAAAAGAAATAATTTTAAAAAAAAAAATAAATCTTACTATATTAAATAGTAATGTATTTAAAAAAAAATTTAGTAAATTTAATTTTGTTCATCAAGGTGTAATTGCTATTGTAAAAAAAAATATTTTTTATAATAATAAAAAAAAAATATTTAATTTAATAAAAAAAAAAAGTAAATTATTATTTTTAATAATAGATGGTATTAATAGTCCTTATAATTTAGGTTCTTGTATTAGAACTTCAGTTGCATTTAATGTAGATGCTATTATTGTTAGTAAATATAATACTGTAGATATTGAAAATAATATTGTACATAAAGTTTCTACTGGTTCTATATATAAAGTATTAATTATTCAAGTTAGTAATTTATATAATATAATAAATATTTTACAAAAAAATAATTTTTATATTTTAGGAACATGTTTAAATAGTAATAATTCTATAAATAATATAAATTTTTTTAAATATAATTTATGTGCTTTAATTATAGGTTCTGAAAATAAAGGTATAAGAATATCTATTAAAAAAAAATGTAATATGTTATTTAATATACCAATGTTTAATATTAATTCTTTAAATGTGTCTGTATCATATGGAATTATTATATATAATATTTTTATTAAAAAAAAATTAAAATAAAATTAAATTTTTTTTAAATAATTTAGGATTATTATTAAATAATTCAGGTATTGTATTTTTTTTTTTATTATTTAATTGTAATATTTTAATTTCTATTGCTAAATCTTTAGCACAAATGATTAATTTTTTTTTATTATATTTTAATATTTTACCAGGAAAAAAAAAATTATTATTTATAATATATTTATTTAATATATTTATTGATCATATAAATATAATATTTTTTTTATAAAAAAAAAATGTTTTTGGTCATTCATAAAATGCTTTAATTTTCGATTCTATATTTTTTGCTGTATTTTTATTTCATATTATTAATCCATCTTTTTTTTTAATTTTTTTTGTATAGGTTATATATTTATTATTTTGTTTTTTATATTTTATTTTTTTTTTATATATATATAATATAATTATATTTATGGTTTTTATTAATATTTTTTGTAATTTATTATATAAACTTATATAATTATCATTTTTTTTTATTTTAATTTTTTTTTGATAAATAATTTTTCCATCATCGATTTTTTCATTTATTTTAATAATTGTTAATCCAGTTATTTTATCATTTGATAATAATGTTCATTGTATAGGAGCTGGTCCTCTTCATCTAGGTAATAATGAAGCATGAATATTTATTAAACCATATTTAGGTATTTTAATAATATTTTTTGGTATAATAAATCCATATGATATTATTATTCCTAAATATATATTTTTATTTATAATTTGTTTCGTTATTTTTTTTAGTTCTAGTATATTATTTGTTAATAATATTATTATTTTTTTTTTTTTACATATATTTTTAATTAATTTAATATATTTATTTTTTTTAGAAATTATATATTTTATATTAAATAAATTATTTTTAATTATTTTATATAAAATTGGTATACTAAAGTTATTAATTCCAATAAATATAATATTAATTTTATTATTTTTCATAATCTATAATTAATTTACCATTTATATGATCTATTTCATGTTGTATACATATTGATAATAAATTTTTTGAAAATAAAAAGATTTTTTTTCCATATATATTATATGTTTTAATATATAAATATTTATATCTTTTAATTTTAATTATTTTATTGGGTATAGATAAACATCCTTCTTTGGAAGTTATATATTTTTTTTTTTTTATTATTTTTGGATTTATAAGTATTATTTTATTATTTTTTTTTTTTTTATTTATATCAATTACTATAATTGATTGTTTTATATTAATTTGTATTGCTGATAATCCAATACCATTATTTTTATACATAATATTAAACATTTTTTTTGTTATTTTTTTTAATTTTTTATTAAAATGTTTAATTTTTTTACTTTTTTTTCTTAATATTTTATTTGGATATTTAATTATTAACATAAATTGATTTTATTAATACCCAAGGCGGGATTCGAACCCGCATGATTTATACAATCGAGGGATTTTAAGTCCCTTGTGTCTACCTGTTCCACCACTAGGGCAATAAGTGTGTCCCGGAATTGAACCGGGATATATGGATTTGCAATCCAATGCATTACCAATCTGCCAACACACTATTAATTGTAATATTAATAGATTATATACTATATTTTATATATATATTTATTTTTTTATATTATATATAATTATTTTACTGACAAAGATATATAATGTATAGTATTTATAATATTTATTTTTTTATAATTTTAATATTTATAGGAATAATTTTATGTCTACTATTAATCAATTAATTAAAAAAAATCGTTTACGCAAAATATATAAAAGTAATGTATCAGCTTTAAATAATTGTCCTCAAAAAAGAGGAGTTTGTATAAAAGTTTATACTACTACTCCTAAAAAACCTAATTCTGCTTTAAGAAAAGTTTGTAGAGTACGTTTAACTAATGGAATTGAAATTACTGCTTATATTCCTGGTGAAGGGCATAATTTACAAGAACATTCTGTAGTATTAGTTAGAGGTGGTAGGGTAAAAGATTTACCTGGAGTTCGTTATCATATAGTTCGTGGTACTTTAGATTGTTTAGGAGTTAAAGATAGAAAAAGATCACGTTCTAAGTATGGAGTTAAAAAAAGATAATATTATTTTATAGGTAATTATATGTCTCGTCGTAAAATATTTAATAATCGAAATATTATTCCTGATTATTTATATAATTCAAAATTAGTATCAAAATTTATTAATATTTTAATGTTAGATGGAAAAAAATTTATAGCAGAGAATATTTTATATTCATCATTAAATATTTTAAGTAAAAATAAAAAAAAAGATAAATTAGATTTATTTGAATTAGCTATTAATAATGTTAAACCTATTATAGAGGTTAAATCTAGAAGAGTTGGAGGTACTACTTATCAAATACCAGTAGAAGTTAAACCTTCTAGAGGGTATACTTTAGCAATACGTTGAATTATATTTTTTGCTAAAAAAAGATCTAATAAAGAATGTATGATTATAAAATTATCTAATGAATTATTGGATGCTATAAATAAAAAAGGTAATTCTATTAGAAAACGTAATGAAATACATAAAATGGCAGAATCTAATAAAGCTTTTGCTCATTATAGATGATAATTAATTTTATTAATAAATATTAAAGGAAAATAAATGTCTAGAGGAACTTCTATATTAAAATATAGAAATATAGGAATTAGTGCTCATATTGATGCTGGTAAAACTACTCTTACAGAACGTATTTTATTTTATACCGGGGTTAATTATAAGATAGGTGAAGTTCATTATGGTACTGCTACTATGGATTGAATGGAACAAGAACAAGAAAGAGGTATAACTATTACTTCTGCATCTACTACAGCTTTTTGATCAGGAATGTTTAATCAATTTAATATTCCATATAAAATTAATATTATAGATACTCCTGGACATGTAGATTTTACTATAGAAGTTGAAAGATCTATGAGAGTTTTAGATGGTGCAGTTATGATATATTGTTCTGTTGGAGGTGTACAACCACAATCTGAAACTGTATGAAGACAAGTGAATAAATATAATGTACCTAGAATTGCTTTTATTAATAAAATGGATAGGGTAGGTGCTAATTTTTATAATGTATTAAATCAAATAGAAGATAAATTTAAAATAAATGTTTTACCATTGCAATTACCTATTGGAAAAGAAGATAAATTTATAGGTGTTATAGATTTAATTAAATTTAAATCATATATTTGAAAAGATAATTTAGGAACTAAATATTCTATTAAAAATATAAATAATGAAAGTAGTATTTATAAATTAGCTATTTTTTGGCGTAAAAAAATTATTGAATTTGTAGCTGATAAATCTGATCATATAATGAATAAATATTTAGATGATATTTTTATTAATGAAAATGAAATTAAATTTATTTTACGTAATGAAGTTTTAAAAAATAATATTTTATTAGTTAGTTGTGGATCTGCTTTTAAAAATAAAGGTATTCAGTGTTTATTAGATAATATTATAGATTATTTACCTTCTCCAAAAGATTTATATAATGTTATTGGAATAGATTTTAATAATAATTCTATTAAACGTAAAATTGATGATAAAGAATTTTTTTCTTCTTTAGCTTTTAAAGTTGTTAATGATCCTTATGTTGGTAATTTAACTTTTTTGCGTATTTATTCTGGTAGTTTAAAATCAGGAGATATAGTTTTAAATATAAATAAAAATAAACGTGAACGTATAGGTCGTATTGTTCAAATGCATGCTGATAAAAAAGAGGAAATTAAAGAAGTTTTTTCTGGAGATATAGCTGCAGCTATAGGTCTTAAAGATGTTAATACTGGAGATACTTTATGTGATTTATCTAATCCTATAAGATTAGAAAAAATAGAATTTCCTGATCCTGTTATTTCTCTTTCTTTGGAACCTAAAACTAAATATGATCAAGAAAAAATGGGGTTAGTTTTATCTAAATTATCTAAAGAAGATCCTTCTTTTAAAAGTTCTTTTAATAAAGAATCTAATCAAACTATTATTTCTGGTATGGGTGAATTACATTTAGATATTATTGTAGATAGAATGAAAAGAGAATTTAATATAAATTGTAATATTGGAAAACCAGAAGTTGCATATAGAGAAACTATATTAAATAGTATAAAAAATATTGAAGGAAAATATATTAAACAAACTGGTGGAAGAGGACAATATGGACATGTAGTTATAGATTTATTTCCTTTAAAGGGTAAAGAAATTAATTTATATAAAGATGGATATATGTTTATTAATGATATTAAAGGAGGTGTTATTCCTAATGAATATATTTCTGCTATTGATAAAGGAATACGTGATCAACTTAAATGTGGTCCTTTAGCTGGTTATCCTGTAATAAATATAAAAGTAAGATTATTTTTTGGTTCTTATCATGATGTTGATTCTTCGGAAATAGCATTTAAAATGGCTGCATCTATTGCATTTAAAAAAGCTTTTTTAAATTCTAATCCAGTTTTATTAGAACCAATTATGAAAGTAGAAGTAGAAACTCCAGAAAAATATATGGGTGATGTTATAGGTGATTTAAATCGTCGTAGAGGTATAATAGATGAAATTAAGAATATTAATTTAGGTAAATTAGTTATATCTTATGTTCCTTTATCTGAAATGTTTGGTTATGCTACAGATTTAAGATCTCAAACTCAAGGTAGAGCTTTATATTCTATGGAGTTTAATAAGTATTTTATTACTCCTAGTGGTATATGTAAAAAAATATTGAAAATACGTAATAATTAATATTTAAAATAATAATTTTATAGGTAAATTTATATGTCAAAAGAAAAATTTAATCGTTCTAAAATACATATTAATGTAGGTACTATAGGGCATGTAGATCATGGTAAAACTACTTTAACTTCAGCAATAACTACAGTTTTATCTAAAAAATATAATTGTAAACCTTGTACTTTTGATCAAATAGATAATGCTCCAGAAGAAAAAGAACGTGGAATAACAATAAATACTTCTCATGTAGAATATGATACTTTAAATAGACATTATGCTCATGTGGATTGTCCTGGTCATGCTGATTATATAAAAAATATGATTACTGGTGCTGCTCAAATGGATGGTGCAATTTTAGTTGTAGCTGCTACTGATGGTCCTATGCCTCAAACTAGAGAACATATATTACTTGCTCGTCAAGTTGGTGTTCCTTATATAGTTGTATTTTTAAATAAATGTGATATGGTTGATGATGAAGAATTATTAGAATTAGTAGAAATGGAAGTAAGAGATATATTAAATCAATATAATTTTCCTGGTGATACTACTCCTATAATAAGAGGATCTGCATTAAAAGCTTTAGAAGGTATTAAAGAATGGGAAAATAAAATTTATGATTTAACTAATGTTTTAGATAATTATATACCTAATCCAAAAAGAGATATAGATCATAATTTTTTAATGCCTATAGAAGATATTTTTTCTATTTCTGGTAGAGGGACAGTTGTTACAGGTAGAATAGAAAAAGGTATTATAAGAGTTGGAGAAGAAGTAGAAATTGTAGGTATACGTAATACTCAAAAATCTATATGTACTGGTGTTGAAATGTTTCGTAAATTATTAGATGAAGGTAGAGCGGGTGAAAATGTTGGAATATTATTAAGAGGTATAAAGAGAGAAGATATACAAAGAGGACAGGTTTTATCAAAACCTGGAACTATTAATCCTCATACTTCTTTTGAATCTGAAGTTTATATTTTATCTAAAGAAGAGGGTGGTAGGCATACTCCTTTTTTAAAAGGTTATCGTCCTCAATTTTATTTTCGTACTACAGATGTTACAGGTACTATAAAATTACCAAAAGATATTGAAATGGTTATGCCTGGAGATAATATTAAAATATCTGTTAAATTATTTAATCCTATTGCTATGGATGAGGGTTTACGTTTTGCTATTAGAGAAGGTGGTAAGACTGTTGGTGCAGGTATAGTAAGTAAAATAATTTTATAATAATAATTAATATTAATATAATATGCAAAATCAAAGAATACGTATAAAATTAAAATCTTTTGATCATCGTTTAGTAGATATTTCTACTGTAGAAATTATAGAAACTGCTAAAAGAACTGGTGCTCAAGTTTGTGGTCCTATACCTTTACCTACTACAATAGAGAGATTTACTATATTAGTTTCTCCTCATGTAGATAAAGATGCTAGAGATCAATATGAAATTAGAACGCATAAACGTTTAATAGATATTATTGAATCTACAGAAAAAACTGTTGATGCTTTAATGAAGTTAAATTTAGCTTCTGGAGTAGATGTACAAATTAGTTTAAGTTAAAATTTATAATTGAATTAAAAATTAAATTAATATAATGATTACTTTAATTGGTAAAAAAATAGGTATGACTAGTATTTTTGTTGATAAATATTTTTTTATACCTGTAACTATAGTTAAAATAGATAATAATATTATTACTTGTATAAAAAAATATAAAAATAAATATTCAACTCAATTAACTACTGGTGTTGGTAATAAAAAAAATATTAATAAATGTTTATTGGGAATTTATAAAAAACTAAATATTAATCCTGGTATAGGTTTATGAGAAGTTCCTTATTTTAAAAAAATACATTTATATATAGGTCAAATATTAAATATAAATTTATTTAAGAATACTAAAAAAGTAGATGTTATAGGATATTCGAAAGGTAAAGGTTTTTCTGGTACTATTAAAAGATGAAATTTTAGTTCTCAAGATAGTACTCATGGAAATTCATTATCTCATAGAGTTCCAGGATCTATAGGACAAAATCAAAGTCCTGGAAAAGTATTTAAAGGTAAAAAAATGGCTGGACATTTAGGTAACGATAGGATTACTAAAAAAAATCTAAAAATAATAAAAATATATAAAAATAAAAATATTTTATTAATTAAAGGGTGTATTCCAGGTAATATTAATAGTAATATTATAATTAAATCTTCAATTTTTTAATACTTGAAAAAAATTATGTATATCTTATTAAAAGATGTTAATAAAAAAATTAAAATATCATCATCTATTTTTGATGTTCCTTTTAATTCTTCTTTAGTTCATCAAATAATAAAATCTTATCAATTAAATTTACGTCAGAATACAGTATCGCAAAAGTCTAGATCTGAAGTTAAAGGTTCTAATAAAAAACCTTGACGTCAAAAAGGAACTGGTAGAGCTAGAGCAGGATCTATAAAAAGTCCTTTATGGCGCTCTGGAGGTGTTACTTTTGCGAGAAAATATAAATATAAAAGAAATAAAATTAATAAAAAAATGTATATTGGTGCTTTTAAGAGTATTTTATCAGAACTTTATAGACAGTCTAGAATTTTTGTTATTAGTGATTTAAATATTAATATTCCTAAAACTAAAATATTTATAAATAAATTGAATTTTATTAATTTAGATAAATTGTTAATTGTAGTTAAAAATTATAATAAAATTTTGTTTTTATCATCTAGAAATTTATACAGTATTAAATTATGTGTTGTAAATAATTTAAATTTAATTGATTTAATTAATTATAAAAAAATATTATTTACTTTACAATCTATTAAATTATTAGAAGGAAAATTGTTAAATGAAAAATAATTATTTTTATAATATTAAAAAATTATATACATCTAATAAAACTTCTATTTTATCTAAAAAATATAATATATTAGTTTTTAAAGTAGATAAAAATATTAACAAATTAGAGATATATAATTCTTTTAGTAAAATTTTTGGTATAAAAATTAAAAAAATAAGAACTTTATTAGTTAAAAGAAAAATTAAATGTAAATCTAATAAATCTTTAATTGTAAAAATTTGAAAGAAAGTATATATATATTTATATAGTGATCAGATTTTTAAAGTTGAATATAAATAATTTTAATTTTTTTGGTAAAATTTATGGTATTAAGAAAAGTTAATTCTATTACTCCTGGTAGTAGACATAAAATAAAATTATTTAATAATAAAATGTATAAAGGTAGTTCTTATTTTCCTTTATTATGTAAATTAAATAAAAATGGTGGAAGGAATAATTTGGGTAGAATTACTGTTAGACATAAAGGAGGTGGTAATAAAAGAAAATATCGTTTATTAGATTTTAAAAGAATTAAAGATAATATATTAGCTAAAATTGAAAGAATAGAATATGATCCTAATAGATCTTCTTTAATTGCTTTAATCTTATATAAAGATGGTGAAAGAAGATATATATTATGTCCAGAAAATATTAATTGTGGTGATTTAATAATATCTGGTATAGATGTTTCTATTAAAATTGGTAATTGTTTGTTAATAAAAAATATTCCTATTGGAACATTTATACATAATATAGAATTAATTCCTGGAAAAGGTGGACAAATATCTAGATCTGCAGGTTCTTATGCACAAATAATTGTTTTTGAAAAAAAATATGCTTTATTAAGATTACGTTCTGGTGAAGTGAGAAAAATAAATATTTTATGTCGTGCAACTATAGGGAAAGTAAGTAATTCTGAACATATGTTACGTAGATTAGGTAAAGCAGGTAGTTCTAGACATATTGGTATTAGACCTACTGTAAGAGGTACTGCTATGAATCCTGTAGATCATCCTCATGGAGGAGGTGAAGGTAGAAATTTTGGTAAACATCCAGTAACTCCTTGAGGTTTTAAAACTAAAGGAAAAAAAACTCGTAATAATAAGCGTACTAATAAATTTATAATTAAAAGGTGTAATAATTAAATATATTTGAGGTTTTTTTTATGTCACGTTCTTTTAAAAAAGGTCCTTATATTGATCCTAGTTTATTAAAAAAAATAGAAAAAGCTATTTTAAACAAGGATAAAAAACCTATACGTACTTGATCTCGTCGTTCTACTATATTACCTAATATGGTTGGATTAACTATTAGTGTTCATAATGGTAAAATTCATATTCCTGTTTATATTACAGAGGAAATGATAGGTCATAAATTAGGTGAGTTTTCTCCTACTAGAACTTATAAGGGTCATTTATTAAATAAAAATAAAAAGGTAGTTAATTAGTTAGGTAATTTATTTTATGAATATTTTTTCTAAAGGTAAATATATTAAATCTTCTGCTCAAAAATTAAGATTAGTTGCAAATTTAATTAGAGGTAAGAATGTTATTGTAGCTTTAAATATTTTATCTTTTTTAAATAAAAAAGCTTCTTTTTTAATTAAAAAAGTATTATTATCTGCTATATCTAATGCTTGTTATAATAATAATTATGATAAATCTATATTTAAAATTTCTAGTATATATATAGATAATGCTAATATTATTAAACGTATTTTTCCTAGAGCTAAGGGTAGAGTAAATTATATTTTAAAAAGAAAAAGTCATATTACTATATGTATTTCTGATAATTAATTATAAAAGGTTAAATAGTTATATGGGACAAAAAGTTAATCCTAATGTTATACGTTTAGGTATAACAAAAATGTGAAATTCTGCGTGATTTTGTAATAAAAAATATTTTGCTAATAATTTATATAATGATTTTAAAGTTAGAAATTTTTTATATAAAAAGTTATCTAAAGCTTTAATTTCTAGAATTGTAATAGAAAGGCCTGCTAAAAAAAGTATAAGAATTACTATTTTTACTGCAAGGCCAGGTATAGTTATTGGTAAAAAAGGTGAAGATATTGAAAAGTTAAAAAAAAATATTTTTTTAATGACTGGAGTACCTACTCAAATTAATATTTTAGAAATTTATAAACCTGAATTAGATGCTAAATTGGTTGGTGATAATGTTGCTTTTCAATTAGAAAAACGTATGATGTTTAGAAGAGTTATGAAAAGAGTTATTAATAATGCAATTCGTTTAGGAGCAAAAGGTATAAAAATAAAGGTTAGTGGTAGATTAGGAGGTTCTGAAATTGCTCGTACTGAATGATATAAAGAGGGGCGTATTCCATTACATACATTAAGAGCTGATATAGATTATAGTTGTACTAAAGCTTTAACTACATATGGTGTTATTGGTATAAAAGTTTGAATATTTAAAGGAGAAATATTAGATAAATTTTATCCAATTAAATTATATAGTAATAATTTATTTAGTATTAAAAGATATTTAAAAAAAATAAAAAGCTAATTATTAGGTAATTTATGTTATACCCTAAAAAAACTAAATATAGAAAAATGCAAAAAGGTCGTAATAGAGGATGATCTAATGATTGTAAAATAAATTTTGGTAAATATGCTTTAAAAGCTGTTACTAGAGGGCATATTTCTTCAAAACAAATTGAATCTGCTCGTCGTGTTATTACACGTAATATTAAAAAACAAGGTTCTTTATGAATAAGAATTTTTCCTGATAAACCTATTACTAAAAAACCTTTGGAAGTTCGTATGGGTAAAGGTAAAGGTGATGTAGAATATTGAGTTGCTGTTATTAAACCTGGTAAAATTCTTTATGAATTGGATGGGGTTGATGAAAATACAGCTAAAAAAGCATTTAAATTAGCTAGTGCTAAATTATCTATTAAAACAAATTTTGTAATAAAAAAAAATATATTATGTTTAATAATAAATTTTTAAGAAAAAAAAGTATTAAAGAATTAAAAAATGATTTATATGATTTATTAAAAAAAAGAATAAGTTTGTATTTACAATTATCATCAAAAAAATTGAATCAAACTCATTTAATTAAATTATGTAAAAGAAATATATCTAAAATTAAAACAATTATATTTGAAAAAAAAAAAATAAATGAAAAATAAAAAAAAAATTAAAGGTTTAGTTATAAGCAATAAAATGAATAAAACAATAGTAGTTTTGGTTACTAAACTTGTAAAACATAATATTTATAAAAAATATATTAAAAAAAGTACTAAAATTTATGCTCATGATGAATTTAATAAATATAATATAGGTGATATTGTAGAAGTTGTTAAATGTCGTCCTTATTCTAAAAAAAAATCATGAATTATATACAATCCATTAAAAGTCTAATTTATTATTAAATAATTATGATACAAGAAAGATCTTTATTATTAGTTGCAGATAATACTGGAGCTAAATTAGTTATGTGTATAAAAGTTTTAGGTGGTAGTAAACGTAGATATGCTTATGTAGGAGATGTTATTAAAATAGTTATTAAAAATGTAATATCAAAAAGTAAAATTAAAAAAGGAGATGTATTAAAAGCTGTTATTGTAAGAACGAAATATAATATATGTAGATCTGATGGTACAGTAATTAAATTTGATAACAATTCTTGTGTAATATTAAATGATAGTAATTTACAACCTTTAGGTACTAGAATATTTGGGCCTATTACAAGAGAATTAAGATGTGAAAGGTTTATGAAAATTGTTTCTTTAGCTTCGGAGGTTATTTAGAGAATTTTATGTCTGATAAATTTAATGTTAATGATAAAGTTATAGTTATTACAGGTAAAGATAAAGGAAAAAAAGGGATAATTAAAAGAAAAAAAAATAATAAAGTTATTATAGAGAATATAAATTTAAATTTTAAAAATATTAAATCATATCCTAATAAAAATATTATTGGTGGAATAATAAAAATAGAATCTTGAATTGATATTTCTAATATTAGTCATTTTTATATTGATAATAAAAATAAATTATTTTTTTCTAAAGTTGGATTTAAATATATAGAAAAAAAAAAAGTACGTTATTTAAAACGTAATAATTCATTAGTTTATAAAAAATAATATGAGTGTATTATTAGATTTATATAAAAAGCATATAAAAAAAAAATTAATTAAAGAATTTTGTTATACTTCTATAATGGAGGTTCCTAAAATTAATAAAATTGTTATTAATGTAGGGTTAAATTATTTATCTTTAAATAAAAAAAAGTTAGATGATGTTATTATAAATTTAAAATTAATTACTGGTCAATTTCCTATTATTACTAAATCAAAAAAATCTATAGCTAGTTTTAAAATTAGAAAAGGATTTCCTATTGGATGTAAAATTACTTTACGAAAAAATAATATGTGAAATTTTTTAGATAAATTAATATTTATAGTAATTCCTAGAATAAGAGATTTTAGAGGTTTTTCTTTAAAATCATTAGATAATTATGGAAATTTAAATATTGGTATTAAAGAACATACTATTTTTCCTGAAATTGATTATGAGAAAGCTAATTTTTTGCATGGTTTAAATATATCTATTATATTAAATAGTAAAAGTATTAATGAATCTATATCTTTATTGAGAAATATTTATTTTCCTTTTAAAAATTAATTTATAAAAAAAAATATGAGTAAAAAATCTATTATTATACGTGAATTTAAAAGAGTATTATTAATAAAAAAGTTTTTTTTAAAAAGATTAAAATTAAAGAAAATTATTTCTAGTATTAAATCTTCAAATAAGGAAAGATGAAAAGCTATAGTTAAATTACAATCTTTTCCTAGAAATTCTAGTATTTGTAGACATAGAAATAGATGTAAATTAACTGGTAGACCACATGGTTATTTACGTAAATTTGGTCTTAGTAGAATAAAGTTTCGTGAATTTGCTGTAAATGGTGATATACCTGGTTTAAAAAAAGCAAGTTGATAAAATTATTGGTGATTTATTATGAGTATACAAAATCCTATAGCAGATATGTTTACATGTATAAGAAATGCTCAACTATCTAAA
Organism: Candidatus Stammera capleta; assembly: GCA_015134695.1. Lineage (GTDB taxonomy): Bacteria > Pseudomonadota > Gammaproteobacteria > Enterobacterales > Enterobacteriaceae > Stammera > Stammera capleta_I. The sequence goes on from CP043987.1 coordinate 191,668, forward strand.
AAAAAAAATATAATTATATATTATTCCAGATTTAAAGAATCTATTTTAAAAATATTTTATAATGAAGGTTTTATAAAAAAATATATAGTTTTTTTAAATGAATTTAAAAATAGGAAAATAAAAATTTATCTTAAATATTATTGTAAGGTTCCTGTAATATCTATTATTAAACAAATAAGTAAACCAGGTTTACGTATATATAAATCTTATAAAAATTTACCTTTATTTTTATCTGGCTTAGGTGTTGTTATAATATCTACTTCTAAAGGTATATTATCTGATAAACAGGCTCGTAATTTAAATATTGGTGGTGAAATAATTTGTTATATTTATTAAGGATTAAATATGTCACGTATTGCTAAAAAATTTATTTTGGTTCCAAAATGTATAAAAGTAAATATTAATAAAAATAAAATTATTTTATATAAAGATAATTTATGTGTATCAAATAAATTTCATATTTCTGTTTTACCTTTATTTAAGAATAATAAAATTATATTTAATACTAATAAAAATTATATTAAATCTTGAATGTATGCTGGTACTGCTCGTGCTATTATTAATAATGCTATATTTGGTTTAATTAATAATTTTAAGAAAGTATTAATATTAGTAGGAATAGGATATAAAGCAAATATAGAAAATAATATTTTATATTTGAATTTAGGATTTTCATATACTATTAAATATAATATACCTTTTAATATAAAATTAAAATGTTTAGATAATAATAAAATTATAGTAGAAGGTTATGATAAACAATTAGTTGGTCAAATAGCTTCTGATATTAGATTTTTTAGACCTCCAGAGTGTTATAAAAATGGTAAAGGAATAAGATATGAAAATGAGATAGTTATTATTAAAGAACATAAAAAAAAATTAAATAAATAATATTATGATAAATAAGAATGAAAGACGTTTACGTAGATGTAAAAAAATACGTTTATTTTATAAAAAAAATAATAAATTACGTTTAGTTGTGTATAAAACATCTAAACATATTTATGCTCAAATTATTAAAGAATATAATAATACATCAAATGTATTAGTTTTTGCTTCTACCTTAGAAAAGAGAAATATATTAAATAATATTTATACTGGTAATCAAATATCTGCAGGAAATATAGGTAAAATTATTGCTAAACGTGCATTAATTAAAAATATAAAAAATGTTGTTTTTGATCGTTCTGGTTATAAATATCATGGTCGTATAAAAAAATTAGCTGATAATGCTAGAAAATATGGTTTAAATTTTTAAGTTAAAATAATATGATTAAAAAAAATAATAATAATGAATTTTATGAAAAATTAATATTTATAAATAGAATTTCTAAAACAGTGAAAGGTGGTAGAATTTTTTCCTTTTCTGCTTTAACTGTAGTAGGAAATGGTAATGGAAAAGTAGGATATGGTTATGGTAAAGCTAGAGAAGTTCCTTTAGCTATTCAAAAGTCTTTAGATAAATCTCGTAAAAATATGATAAATATTTTATTAAATAAAAGAGGTACTTTAAGATATTTAACTTTTGCTAAATATACTAGTACTAGTGTTTTTATAAAACCAGCTAGTGAAGGAACAGGTATAATAGCTGGTAAATCAATGAGAGCTTTATTTGAAGTTGCTGGAATAAAAAATATTTTAGCTAAATCTTATGGTTCTAGTAATCCTATAAATGTAGTGAAAGCTACAATAAAAGCTTTATCTTTTATGCAATCTCCTTTATTTATAGCTAATAAAAGAGGAAAATTTTTAAGAGAAATATTTACTTTATAATTTTAATTATTTTAAATATGAGTTTATTTATGTTATCTTTAAATAATTTGAGTTCTATTTTTAAATATAAAAAATCTAAAAGAGTTGGAAGAGGTATAGGTTCTGGTTTAGGTAAAACTAGTGGAAGAGGACATAAAGGACAAAAATCTAGATCAGGTTATAATATTAAAAGAATTTTTGAAGGAGGTCAAACTCCTTTTTATAGAAGAATACCTAAATTTGGTTTTAAAAGTAAAAAAAAAAAATTAAAGAAAGAAATATGTATTTCTAAATTAAATATTTTAAATAATAATAATTTAGTTAATTTAAAAATATTAAAAAAAAAAAAAATTATTAAAAATAATATTAAATTTGTTAAAATTATATTGGGAGGTATATTAATTAATAAAAATATTAAAATACTGGATAAAAATATTAAATTATCTTCTGGTGTTTTAAATTTGTTAAATTTTAAAAAATCATAAATATATAATATTTGGTATAATATATGAATATTAGTAATTTTATTTTTAAAAGTTTAAATGAATTAAAGGATAGAATAATATTTTTATTATTTTCTATATTTATATTAAGATTAGGTACTTTTATACCTATACCAGGAATTAATTTATATTCATTAAATAATTTATTTAATAAAGATAATAATATTATTAATGTATTAAATATGTTTTCTGGAGGTTCATTAATTTATACTTCTATATTTACATTAGGTATAATTCCTTATATATCTTCTTCAATAATTATACAATTGTTAACTATAATATTTCCTTATTTTTCTGAATTAAAAAAAGAAGGTATTATAGGTGAATATAAAATTAATAGATATATGAAATATTTGACTTTTATTTTGTCTATAATACAATCTATTATTTTTTATTTAACATTATTAAAATTAAATAATTATAATGGTATATTTATTAATAATTCTTTAGAAGTTTATTTAATTTCTATTTTTAGTTTAATATCAGGAACATTATTTTTAGTATGATTAAGTGAACAAATATCTAATAAGGGTTTAGGTAATGGAATATCTGTAATTATATTTGTTGGTATAATATCTAATTTACCTAAATATTTAATTAGTTTATTAAATTTATTATTATTTAATAGTTTATTTTATATTAAAATTTTATTATTATTGTTTTTATTTTTATTAACTATATATTTCATAGTTTATGTAGAAATAGCAAGTAGAAAAATATTAATACAATATCCTTCTAAAGGTTATAGAAATATAAAATATTTATTTCCTTTATATAATACTTATTTACCATTTAAAATTAATATGTCTGGTATTATACCTACTATTTTTTCTTATAGTATTATGTTAGTTCCTTCAATAATTTTAGTTTTAATTAATAATTATTTAAATTTTAATTTTTTGTTATATTTAATAAATTTATTTTATCCAAAAAATTTCTTGTATTTGTTATTATATGTTCTTTTAGTATTTTTTTTTAATTTTTTTTATACATTATTAATTTATAATCCTAATGATATTTCTAATAATTTAAAAAAAAGTGGAGCTTATATAATTAATATAAGACCTGGTAAAGATACTTCTGATTATTTACATAAAATAATATTAAGATTAACTTTTTTTAGTTCATTATATATATTAATAATTTCTTTAGTTCCTGATTTCTTACATGATATTTTGAATATTAAATTTTATTTTAGTGGTACATCTTTATTAATAGTTACTATAGTTATAATAGAATTTATTTCTCAAATAAAATCTTTAATAATATCAAATAAGTATTTTTCAATTTTTAATACATATTAAGGTATATTTATGAAAGTTAGAGCTTCAGTAAAAAAAATTTGTTCTTTTTGTAAAATTATAAAAAGATTTAAAGTGATATATGTTATATGTAAAAATCCTAAACATAAACAACGTCAAGGATAACAGAGGTATTAAGAATATTTATGATTAGATTAGCTGGAATTAATATTAAAAAAAATATTTTTATTTTATATGCATTAAAATCTATATATGGTATAGGTTTTTCTCGTGCTAAATTAATTTGTGATTTATCTAATGTTGATTATTTTATAAAAGTTAAAGATTTAGATGTTTTAAAAATTAATAAAATTAGAGAAAAAATTTCTAATTTTATAGTAGAAGGTGATTTAAGAAGAGAAGTTATGTTAAATATTAAAAGGTTAATAGATATAAATTGTTATCGTGGTTTAAGACATCGAAAAAAATTACCTACAAGAGGTCAACGTACTAAAACTAATGCTAAAACTTGTAAAAAAATACGTAAATTATTAAAGTAATAATATATATTAGGTATATTTATGTCTAAAAAAATTAAAAAAAATATTAAAAGAAATAAAAAGAAAGTATTAAATGGTATAGCTCATATTTATGCATCATTTAATAATACAATTATTAGTATTACGGATAAATTGGGTAATGTTTTAGGTTGAGCTACTTCTGGAGGTACGGGTTTTAGAGGATCTAGAAAATCTACTCCTTTTGCAGCTCAAAAAGCTACTGAAAAATGTTCAGATATAGTTAAAATATATGGTGTTAAAAATTTAGAAGTTATGATTAATGGTCCTGGTCCTGGAAGAGAATCTAGTATTAGGGCTTTATATAATGCAGGTTTTAATATTATTAGTATTAATGATATAACTCCTATACCTCATAATGGGTGTCGTTCTCCTAAGAAAAGACGTGTATAATAAATATAAAGGTATTTAAAATGGCAAAATATTTAGGTGCTAAATTAAAATTAAGTCGTCGTGAATGTACAGATTTATTTTTAAAATCAAATTTACGTGGTATAGAAACTAAATGTAAAATAGATCGTTTACCTGGACAACATGTAAATAAAAGAAATAGAATTTCTGATTATGGATTACAACTTAGGGAAAAACAAAAAATACGTCGTATTTATGGTATTTTGGAAAAGCAATTTTTAAATTATTATAAAAAATCTGTTCGTTTAAAAGGTAATACTGGTGAAATTTTGTTTACTTTATTAGAAAGAAGATTAGATAATATTGTTTATAGAATGGGTTTTGGTTCTACTAGATTTGAAGCTCGTCAATTAATTAATCATAAATTAATTATGGTAAATAAAAGAATAATTAATATTCCTTCATTTTTAGTATTACCTAATTATATAATATCTATTGTAGATAAAGCTAAAAAATATAGTAGAATTAAGTATTCTTTAGAATTATTTAAATTACGTGAATTACCTATATGATTAGAAATTAATATTAAAAAAATGGAAGGTATTTTAAAATTTATACCTGAAAGAAAATATATTTTTCCTGATATTAAAGAACATTTGATTTTAGAGTTTTATTCTAAATAAATATCTTTTTAGGGGACTTTATTTATTATGTTTAATAATGTGAATATTTTAAAATCCAAAATAACTAATATTAAAAAAATATCAAATAATTTTTCTATTTTAATTTTAGAACCTTTAGAAAAGGGTTTTGGTTATACATTAGGTAATGTTTTAAGAAGAATATTATTATCTTCTATTCCTGGTTATGCAGTCACTGAATTAGAAATAGATGGTGTTTTACATGAATATAGTGTAAAAGAAGGATTATTAGAAGATATTATAGAAATAATTATAAATCTTAAAAATTTACATATAAAATTATATGATGATATAGAAGAAGCAATTTTGTATATAGATAAAAAAGGTGTGGGGCCAGTATTAGCTTCTGATTTAAAATCAAGTTTTTTATTTAAAATTATAGATCCTAATTATGTTATATGTAATTTAACTTCAAATAATTCTTGTATTAATATGCGTATTAAAGTTGAATTAGGTAAAGGATATATTTCATCTATTTCGAAAATAAATGAATTAAAAAAAAATAATATTAATTTATTAGTAGGTAAAATTTTAGTTGATTCATTTTTTTCACCTGTTAAAAGAGTTTCTTATAAGGTAGAATCATCTCGTGTAGGTAATTGTACTAATTATGATAAGTTAATAATTGAAATAGAAACTAATGGTATTATAAAACCAGAATTAGCTTTACGTAAATCAATAAATATATTATTAAAACAATTAGATACTTTTTTATATGTAGATGATAAATGTTTAAATAAAAATAAAGTATCTAAAAAAAATTTTGATCCTATTTTATTAGATTCAGTAGATAATTTAAGTTTAACTGTTAGATCAGCAAATTGTTTAAAGAGTGAATCTATATTATATATAGGAGATTTAGTTCAAAAAAATGAATTTGAATTATTAAAAACTCCTAATTTAGGTAAAAAATCTTTAAATGAGATTAAAAGTGTTTTATCTTCTAAAGGTTTAAAATTAGGGATGAAATTATCTGGTTGATCTTCAATAAATATTAAAAAAAAATAATTTATTAAGAGAATTTATATGGGAATTAATAAAAGAAATAGAAAATTAAATAGAAATAGTAGTCATAGAAAATCTATGTTTATTAATATGATGAATTCATTAATATATTATGAAATTATAAAGACTACTTTATATAAAGCTAAAGAATTAAGGCTTTATATAGAAAATATAATAAATAAATCTAAAAAAAATAATTTATCTACTATAAGATTTTTATTATCTTATATAAAAAATAAAATTAATATTAATAAATTATTATATGTTTTAGGACCTAGATTTACTAATCGTAATGGTGGATATACTAGAATAATTAAATGTGGTTTTAGAAAAGGTGATAATTCTCCTATGGCATATATAGAAATAGTAGATAGAAAAAAATAAATTATATTTTTTATAAATATAATATATATATTATGTTAATATAATTTTTGAGGCATTATTTTATTAGTATATTTTTTTTAAAAAATTAAAATATGATTAGACCATTATATAGTATTTTAAATATTAATAATTTAAAAAAAAATTTATTAATTATTCGTAGTATGTCTAAAAAAAAAAAAATATGATTAGTATTAAAAGCTAATGCTTACGGTCATGGTATAAAAAATATATATAATTATATTTATGATAAAGTTGATGGTTTTGCAGTTGTTACTTTAAATGAAGCAATTCTTTTACGTAATTTAGGATTTAAAAAACCTATATTATTATTAGAAGGTTTTTTTGATTATAAAGATATTAATTTATGTTTAAAATTTGATTTAACTATTGTTTTACATAGTTATTGACAATTTATTTTATTAAAAAAAATTAAATATAAAAATAAAAAAATTAATGTATATTTAAAATATAATTATGATTTAAATAGACTTGGTTTTAATTTTTTTTTACTAAAAAAGGTATTTATAAAATTAAAATATATTAAATTAATTAATGATATATCTTTAATAATACATTTATCTAAATATAATATAGATTATATTAATTTTTTTTATTTAAATATTTTAAATAAATTTAAAAATATTTTATTTAAAAATATATCTATTTTTAGTTCTTATGGTTTAATATTAAATAATTTGTGTATAGGTGATAATTGATTACGTATAGGAATATTATTATATGGTTGTTCTCCGACAGGAGATTATAATGATATTAAAAAATATGGTTTTAAACCAGTAATGAGTTTATTAAGTAAAATAATTGGTATTCAATATGTCAATAGTAATATAGGAGTAGGATATGGACATAGTTATTTTACTAATTCTAAAAAAATAATTGGTATTGTAGCTTGTGGATATGCTGATGGTTATCCTCGTCAATTATCTAATAATTCTTTTGTTTTAGTTAATGGTTTTTTAAAAGCGAGAATAATAGGTAATATATCTATGGATATGATGATGATTGATTTATCTAATAATTATAATATAAAAATTGGTTCTTTAGTAGAATTATGAGGAAAAAATCTATGTATAGATTATATAGCAAAATTAGCTAATACTATTAATTATAATTTGATATGTAATATTAATCATAAAAGAATAATTTTTAAATTTAAATAAATTATGATAACTTTTCAAAAATTAATTTTTAAATTATATAAATATTGGTCTAATTTAGGTAGTCATATTGTTAATTCTTTTGATATTGAAGTAGGAGCTGCTACTTTTCATCCTATTACTTTTTTTAATTCTTTAAACAATAAAGAAATATTTTTTTCTTATATTCAATTGTGTAGAAGACCTAATGATGGATGTTTTGGTAAGAGTAAATATAAATTGCAAAAATATTATCAATTTCAAGTAATTATTAGACCTACTGATAATATTCAAAATTTATATATAGATTCTTTAAAATATATAGGTATAGATATAAATAATTGTGATTTGCGTTTTATAGATGATAATTGAGAAAATCCTACTATAGGAGCTTATGGAATAGGTTGAGAAGTTTGATTAAATGGTATGGAAATAACTCAATTTACATATTTTCAAAAAATGGCTAATTTTGATTGTTATCCTGTATTAGTAGAAATAACTTATGGTTTAGAAAGAATATGTTTATATTTACAAAATGTTAGTAGTATTTATGATATTATTTTAGATAAAACTAAATATAGTTTATTAAAATATAGTGATATTTTAAGATTTAATAATTTTAAAAATTATATTTTAGATTTTAATATTTTAGATAAAAAATTTTTATTTAATATTATTAATAGTTATAAAAGTGAATCTTTAAGATTATTAAATTTTGATAAATCATATATATTTTTATCTTATGAATTAGCTGTAAAAATGGTTTATTATTTTAATTTATTGGATTCTAAAAATTATTTTTCAAAAATAGAAAGACAAAATTATATTTTTATTATTAGAAATATTTTTAATAAAATAGCTAATAAATATTTAAATTAATTTATATTTAGGTATAATATTTAAGATGTTAAATGATAATATTTTATTATTTGAATTAGGAACGGAAGAATTACCTATTTCTATTTTAGAAAATATAAATTTAAATTTATATAAATATTTATTTTTTGAATTTAAAAAAAATAGGTTTATTTTTTCAAATATTAAAGTTTTTATTACTTTAAGAAGAATTTCTTTTTTAGTATATAATTTAAGTTATTATCAAAATATAAAATTAAAATATTTTAATAAAAAAATATATTTAAATAAAAAAAAATATTTAAAAAAAATAGATAATTATAAAAATAATAATAATAATAAAAATATTGAAGAGTTACTAATAAATATATTAAATAGTGTTTTTTTAAAGTTAATAAAAAATAATAAAGTTATGAGATGAGGTATAAATAATAATTTATTTTTTAGACCTATAATAAATTTATTAGTTATGTTAAATAATAAATTTCTTAATATAGAATTATTTGGTGTAAAATCAAATAATTTGTTATTAGGAAATAAATTTACGAAAAAAAAATATATTAATATTAAAAATATTAATAATTATATATATTTATTAAAAGAAAATAATATATATATAATATATAAAGATAGAAAAAATATAATTATAAATTCTATTAATAAAATATTATATAAAAATAATTTTATTTCTAATAATTTAAATAATTTTATTAATAAAGTAAGTTGAATGGTAGAATATCCAGTAGTATTATTATGTAATTTTGATTATAATTTTTTATCTTTACCTAAAGATATAGTAATTTTTATAATTAGTAAATATTTTTGTTTACCTTTATATAAAACAAATAATGAATTAATTAATTATTTTATTGTAATTATTAATATAAAATTAAATAATTATAATAATATTATTTTGAATTATAAAAAAATAATTGAATTAGAATTAAAAGAAGTAAAATATTTATATTTAAAAGATATAAAATATCCTTTAATTAGTTATTTAAGTAAATTAAATAATATAATATTTCATAAAAATTTAGGTACTTATTTACAAAAAATAACAAGAATGTTATATTTATCTAAAAATATTTTAAGTAATTTATTTTTTTTAAATTTAGATATTAATATAATTTATAAATGTTTATTATTAATAAAATGTGATTTAGTTACTTTTTTAGGTATAAATTTTAAACAATTAAAAGGTTTAATAGGAATGAATTATTATTATTATCATTGTAATGATTCATTAATTTCAAATATTATAAGAGATCATTATTATTCTTATAAAAATATTAATATTTATAGTATTTTAGTTAGTTTAATTGATAAATTTGATACTTTTATTGGAATTTCTATAGTTGAAAATTTTTGTTTTTTAAAAAAAAGTAATGATCCATATGGATTAAAAAAAATATCTTTATTAATTATTAAAATTTTATTTAATAATAATTTATATATAAATATTTATATTTTTATAAAAAATTCATTATACTTATTTAAAAATAAGTATTTTTATGTTAGGAAAAATATTTTTTTAATTTTAAATTTTATTAAAAATCGTTTTATTAATTATCTTTTAAAATTAAATTATTCAAAATATATTATATTATCTATTATAAATAATAATTATTATATAAAAAAGTTTGATTTTTTAGATATAAAGAAAAGAATTGAATTTATTTTAAAAATTAAAAATAATTTAATTTTTATAAAATTTATAAATATATATAAAAGATTAAAAAATATATTATTAAAATTAAATATATTAAAAATTAATATATATATAAATATAAATTTATTAAAAAAAAAAGAAGAAATTATATTATTTAATTATTTAATAAAATTAAAAAAAAAATATTATTTATATTTAAAATTTAGAAAATATAATAGATTAATAAAAATATTTTTCATATCTATAAAAAAAATAGAAAATTTTTTAAATTTACTCAAAATTAATGATAAAAATATTTTGATTAAAAGAAATAGAATTTTTTTAATAAAAAAAATATATAATATTTTTAATAGGTTTATTGATTTTAGTTATTATTACTAATTATTTAGTAGAAAAAATTTTTGTTATTATCCCCCCTCCTAAACACATATTTTTTTTATATAAAACAGCTGATTGTCCAATTTCTACTCCAAATACTGGTTTTTTAAAAATTATTTTAATATTTTTTTTAATATATAAAAGACAATTTATTTCTTTTTGTCTATATCTAATTTTTATTTTACAAAATATTTTTTTTTTATTTTTTATATTTTTATTTATATAATATATTTTATTTATATATATTATTGATGAATATAAATTAATATTATTTTTTCCTTTTACTACAATTATTTGATTTTTTGATATATTTTTTTTTGCTACATAATATGGAATATGTTGTCCTAAATTTATATTTAAATTTTTTCTTTGTCCTATAGTATATAAAGATAATCCTTTATGTTGACCTATAATTTTTTTGTTTAATGTAATTATATTTCCATAATCTTGTTTAATATATTTTTTAATAAAATTAAAATATTTTTTTTTTCCTATAAAACATATTCCTGTAGAACTTTTTTTATTTGCATTTATTAAATTTAAGTTTTTAGCTATTTTTCTAACATTTGTTTTATAATATTTTCCTAAAGGAAAAATACATTTTTTAATTTGTTTTTGTTTTAATTGATATAAAAAATAACTTTGATCTTTATTTTTATCTAATGATTTAAATAAAAAAAATTTTTTATTTTTTTTTTTTTTAATTACATAATGTCCAGTAGCTATAAAATCTGCTTTTAATATTTTAATAGAAAATTTTAGAAAAGTATTAAATTTTATTTCTTTATTACATAATATATCTGGATTAATTATTTTGAATTTGTTTAATTTTTTTATAAATATATTAAAAACTTTTTTTCAATACTCATAGGAAAGGTTAATTAAATATAGTTTAGTATTAAATAATTTACATATATTTTTAGCATCTTTATAATCTTTTTTAATATTACAATATTTATTATTATTTTCTTCTTCTCAACATTTTATAAATACACATTTTACTTTATATCCTAGTTTTTTTAATATTCATAATGATATACTGGAATCTATTCCACCAGATAGTGCTAATATAACTTTAAATATTTTTATAATTTTATATTTTTTCATTATTTATTTTATATATTAATTTATTTATATTATTATTTTATATAATTTTTTTAATTATTTTTTAATGACATTATTATACCAAATACTGACATTGTAATTATTAATGATGTACCTCCGTAGCTTATTAAAGGTAATGGAATACCTACTATAGGAATTAATCCATTTACCATACTAATATTTATTAATATTTGTATAAAAAAATTTATTATTAAATTTGAAATAAGTATTTTATTAAAAAAAAAATTATTATAAATTGATAAAAATATACATCTTAATATTAAAATACTATAAATTATAAATAATATACATATACCTATAAATCCATATTCTTCTGCTATTAAACAAAATATAAAATCTGTTTTATTTTCAGGTAAAAAATTAAATCTTGTTTGTGTACCTGAAAAAATACCTTTACCATATTTTCCTCCTGATCCTATTGCTATTTTAGATTGATAATTTTGATATCCTTTATTTAATATATTTTTTTTATTAAATAAAGATATAATTCTATCTTTTTGATATTTATGTAATAAAAATTTTCATGTAACAGGAATACTTGATATAAATAATATTATTGATATGAAAATTATTTTTTTGTTTATTCCATTTAAATATAAAGCTATTATGCTATAAAATAAAATTGATATTGAAGTGCCTAAATCTGGTTGTAAATATATTAAAATACTAGGTATTACTGTAATAATTATAATTTTAAATATTTTATTTGTATTATAGTTATTATTATAATAATAAATTATTTTTGATATAAATATTGGTAAAGATAATCTTAATATTTCTGATGGTTGAAATTTTATAAATTTTAGATTAATTCATCTTTTAGCTCCTTTTATTGTATAACCTTTTATATATACTATAAATAATAATATATTTGATAATATATATAATATTAAAGAGTTATTTTTATAATCTTTTATTTCTCAATTAGAAAAATATATCATGGATATATATCCAATAATAATATGTATTATTCTTTTAAAAATAATTAATATATTTTTATTACTAGAACTATAAATTAATATTAAACTATATATTAATAATGATGTTATTGATAATAATATTATTATATCTATATTTATTAATTTTTTTTTAATTTTATTAATCATATTTTTAAATTTTATTCTTTATAAGAAAATCTGTTATTTTTCTCATTATATTTCCTATTTTGAGTTTATTTCCACCATGATCTAATATAATTGTTATTGCATATTTTGGATTTTTATAAGGTACAAATGCATTCATTAAAATATGATCTTTTAGATATTTTTTTTCTTTTTTTTTTATTTTTTTTCTATTATATATAGAATATACTTGAGCAGTTCCAGATTTTGCTGCAATTTTATATTTTGTATTAAAAAAATTTCAATATGCTGTTCCGTTTTTTTTATGTGCAACTCCATACATTCCTTTTTTTATTATTTTTCAATTTTTATTTTTAATATTTTTTATATAATTTTTTTTTTTTTCTTTTATTCCTATTAATATATGAGGTTTTACTATATATCCATTATTTATTAATATTAATAATGCTTGATGTATTTGAATTGGGGTTGTTTCTAAATATCCTTGTCCTATACCTATTGAAATAGTATCTCCTAAATATCAAGGTATATTAAATTTTTTTATTTTTCATTTTTCATTTGGTATAAAAGTTTTATTTTCATTTGGTAAATCTATATTTGTTTTTTTTCCAAATTTAAATTTTTTTATTCATTTTATTAATTTATTTATATTTAAATTATAGGCTATTTGATAATAAAATGTATCAGATGATTCTTCTATTGATTTTAATATATTTATATTTCCATGACCATTTTTTTTTCAATCATAAAAAATTTTATTTGAATAAGGTAATTTTCATCAACCTGGATCAAATATTTTAAAATTTTTATCTATTATTTTTTCTTGTAATGCAGCAATAGCTATATATGGTTTAATAGTTGATGCAGGAGGATATTTTCCTTGTATTATTTTATTAATTAAAGGAGAATTTTTATTATTTATAAGTTTTTTATATTTTTTATTAGAAATTTTATTAAGAAATCTATTAGGATTATAACTAGGTTCAGAAACTAATGATAAAATTTCTCCATTATTTGGGTTTGTTATAATAATAGATGCTGTATTTTTTTTTATTAATTTATATATAAATTTTTGTAATTTTAAACTTATAGATAATCTAATATTTTTTCCAGCTTTTGGCAATATATATATATATTTTTTTATTAGTTTATTTTTATTGTTTATAATTATTTTTTTATAACCTTTTTTACCATATAAAATATTTTGATAATATTTTTCTATTCCAGTTTTACCAAAATAATTTTTTTTATTTTTTTTTGATATATATCCAATAACGTGAAAAAACATATTTTTATATGGATATTTACGTTTTTTATATTTATGTATATATATTCCTTTATTTTTTAATAAAGGTTTATATAAATTATATTTAGTTAAATTTATAAAATTTAAATTATTTATTTTAATAATTTTTTTATTTTTATTATTTATTTTAATTTTTTTTTTAAAAGAAAAATTATTTTTTTTTTTTTTATAAAATATTTTTTTTATTATTTTTTTAATATTTTTATATTTTTTTATTTTATATGGTATTATATTTATATAGTATTTAGTTGTATTTATTGCAATAGGATTATAATCTCTATCTAAAATATATCCTCTATTTGGATATATAGGTAAAATTTTTGTATAATTTTTTTTAGATAAATTATAATAATAATTAAAATTATTTATTTGTAAATTATATATAAAAAATATTAAGTAAAAAAATATTAATGTTAAAATAATTATTAATATACCAATTCTATATATAAAAGTTTTATTATTTTTTTTTCAATATATTAAGTTCATTTTTAATCATTATTTTTAATTTATTATAAATTTTTAAAAATATATTTATATTATAGATTTATATATTATAATAGATAATTTTATTTAAATATTATTTTAAAAAAAAATATATATTTGATATTTTAAAATATTTTAAAATATTTATTTATATTAAAATTTTTATTAAAATTAAAATTTGAGAAAAATTATTAATTTATTTTAATAATATTAAAAATATTAAAATTATTGATTTATTTTTAAAAGATAAAAATAGATTTAATAATTTTTTTTATTAGTTTTTAAAAAAAATATTTTAATTAATTATTTTAAATTTTAATAATATTAAAAATAATTAATTTATTTATTAAATTATTAAATAAAATAAATTTTTAATATATATTAATAGTATTTTAGAATAAGAAAAAATTAATTTTAAATTTTTATAATAATAATAAAAAAATTTTAAATAATAATTTTATATAATATTAAATAATTAAATTTGGAGTTAATTTTAATACTATATTTATAGTAAAAAATTGAATAAATAAAAAGATTTTTTTATTATTTTACTTTTTAAGTATTTATATATTTATATATAAATTTTTAAAATTATATTAAATTATTATGTATATTTCATTAAATAGATATTATTTTTTTTTTAAAATTTAAATATATATAGAAATATATCTATATTGTTAGATATTATAGGTATTTTATATAGTATTTTTTTTGATTTTAATATAAAATTTATATTAATATATTTTTAAAAATTATAATTTTTACTTTTAAAATATGAAATATAATTATAATATTAATAAATATAATATATTTAATATAATTTTAGGAAGAGTAAGTATTTTAAATAAAAATTCTTTTTATTAGATTTTATATTATTCTTATTGATTTTATTATTAAAATACTATACTGATTGTATTATTAGTAATTTTTATATATTATTAATATTATTTTTTTTATTTAAATTTAAATCTTTAACATTTTGTTATAAAATTATTAAAAATAATAATATTAATTATTATAGGTTTATAAATTTTAAAGATATTAGATTTAGTAATACTATTTTAATTAATAATATTAATTTTTATAATTTATGTATTTTAATTTATTTATATTAATATAAAATTTTAGTAAAAGAAATAATTCAAAGTATTTGTAGTATTGTAAAATTAAGTAAGAAGTTATCTAATTTATTTTATTATTATTTAAAAGATAATAGTAATATTAATTATAAAAATATAATAAAAAAATATATTTATATAATTATATTTTTAAACTTAATTAAATTTTTAATAGAAATTATAAATTTTAAAATAAATTGTTAATGGAGGTATAAATTATGTCTAAAATAAAATCTTCTAAAAAGAGAATTATTATTAATAAATTAAGAAATAAAATTAATATAAGTAAAAAATCTAAATTAAAAACTTTTATTAAAAAATTTAATTTATTGATTAATAAAAATAATAAGAATATAAATATATTAAACTATAGAATATTACAATCTATATTGGATAAATTATCAATTAAAGGAATTATACATTATAATAAATGTTCTAGATATAAATCTAAATATTTTAAATTAATAAAAAATATTATTTAAAAAAAAATTATTTTAATTTAATTTTAAAATATTTTATTTTTAATAATATAATTAATAATTTTACAATATTTATTTATATTTAATTTATTTATTCTTATATTTGGATTTATATTTATTTTTTTAAATTCTTTAATACTTAAGAATTTTTTTATATTATTGTAAATTTTTTTATTTTTTTTAAAAAAAATATGATTTAATATATGTATAAATTTTTTTATATTAATAATATTATATTTGTTATAATTAGACTTTAATTTTATTAAAGTTGATTTAATTTTAGGTTTTGGATAAAAATTTTTATTATTAATATTCATTAAAATTTTTATTTTAAATAAACAATTAATTAATATTGTAGTTTTTGATATTTTTTTATTTTTTTTTTTAAATAATAGATTATTTGCTAATTCTTTTTGAATTACTAAATAAATTTTACTGATATATTTATAGTTATTAATTAATTTATATATTATTTTTTTTGATATATAATATGGTATATTTCCTATTATTATAGTTTTTTTTTTTTTAAAAATTGAAAAATTAAATTTTAAAAAATCTTTTTTAATAAAATTTACATTAGGTATATTTTTTTTACATAATTTTATTAAATTGTTATCTATATCTAATGAATAAATTTTATTTGAATATTTAGATAATTCTTTAGTTAATAATCCTGTTCCACTTCCAATTTCTAAAAAATATTTTTTTTTATTAGGATTAATAAATTTAATAATTTTTTTAATTATTTCTTTATTTATTAAAAAATTTTGTCCTATATCTTTATAATAATTAAGCATAAATATTTTATTTATATAAATTTTCTATTTTCTCCTTTTCCAAATATATTTAATTCACATCTATTACATATATTTAATTTTTTTATAATTTTTTTTTTATTAACATAATGTCAACATCTTTTACATTTTGTACCTTTTATTTTTTTAATTTTTATTTTAAATATACTATTATTATAGTAGTTTTTTTTGATAGTTGTTTTTGAAGTAATAAAAAAAAATTTTAGTTCTGATTTAATTTTTTTAATTTTATTTAAAATTTTTTCTTTAATATATATTATAATTTCTGTTTGTAATGAAGAATTAATATTATATTGTATTTTATTTTTTTCTAATTTTTTATTATATTCATTTTTTATATTTATTAATATGTTTCATATATCGTTATTTATAATATTATTTTTATGTAAATAAAATAATTTATTAAATCATGTTTCTTCATATATTGATAGTGATTTTTTTCTAGGTAAATATTCTCATATTTCTTCAGCAGTAAATGATAATATAGGCGCTATTCATTTAGCTAAAGATTCTAATATCATTCACATTGTTGTTTGAGCACTATAATATGGAATTGAATATTTTTTTGTTGTATATTTTCGATCTTTTATAATATTTAAATATATTGAACTTAAATAAAATGTACAAAATTTAATTATTTTTTTTGTTACTTTATGAAATTTATATTTTTTATATAAACTAATTATTTTTTTTTGTGTTATTTTAGTAATATTTATTATTCATTTATCTATTAATAATATTTTTTTATTTGAAATTATATTTTTTTTTGGAATAAATTCTTCTAAATTTGATATTAAAAATTTTATAGTATTTCTTATTTTTCTATAGGATTCTACATTTCTTAATATAATTTCGTCAGATATATGAATTTCGTTATAAAAATTAGTTGATGATGTTCATAATCTTATTATTTCAGCTCCAAATTTTTTAATTATTTTTTCAGGTGAAATATTATTATTTAATGATTTAGACATTTTTTCTCCTTTTTTGTTAATTAAAAATCCGTGAGATATTACGTTTTTATATGGAGAATAATTATTAATTGCTACATTAATAATAAGTAGAGACATAAATCATCCTCTAAATTGATCTGATCCTTCTAAACATACATCAATATATTTTTTTTTTTTAAATTTTTTATTTAATACTGTAAAAAAAGTTGAACCTGAATCAAATCATACATCTAATATATCTAAGACTTTTTTGTATTTTTTATGTTCTTTACCTAAAAATTTTTTTATAGATGTTTCATATCAATAATTAGGACCTTTATATTTTATTTTATTAGCTATTTTTTTCATTAAATATATAGTTTTTGGATGCATTTTTTTGTTTTTTTTATTTATAAATATTGTAATTGGTGTACCCCATATTCTTTGTCTAGATATGCATCAATCAGGTCTATCTATAATCATTTTTTTAATTTTTTTATATCCCCATTTTGGTATTCAATTTACATTTTTTATATTTAATAATAATTTTTTTCTAAGATTATTTTTATCTAAATTTATAAATCATTGTGGTGTAGAACGTATAATTATTGGTATTTTATGTCTTCAGCAATGTGGATATTTATGTATAATATATTCTTTAAATATTAATTTTTTTTTTTTTTTTAATTTATCTATAATTATTTTTTCAGATTTTCATATATTTTTTTTATATATATTTTTTATATATTTATATTTTATATAAGTTCCATTTTTATTAATTACATTTATTCCTTTAACATTATTATTTTTAGATATTTTATAATCTTCTTCTCCATGTTCAGAAGCTATATGTACTATTCCAGTTCCAGTATAAAAATCAATATTTTTATCTAAAATAATTGGTATTTTAATTTTTGATATTGGATGATAAATAAATTTTTTTTTTAAAAATGATCCTTTAATCACATTTATTTCTTTAAAATTAATTTTTGTTTTTTTTATAAATTCATTTAATTTGTTTTTTAATAATATAAATATATTATTATTTTTTTCATTAGTTACTAATGAATATTTATATTTTGGATGTATAGTAATTGCACAATTACCTGGTATAGTTCATGTTGTTGTAGTTCATATTAATAAATTAATTTTTTTATTTTTTTCTTTTATATTTATAATTTTTTTAAATATATTTTTATATTTATATATTTTAAAAGATATATAAGTTGTTATTGTTTTTTTATTATTGAATTCTATTTCTGCATCTGCTAAAGATGATTTACATTTTGTACATCAGTTTGTGGGTTTATTTTTTCTTTCTACTAAGTTTAATTTTATTATTTTTTGAAATGTGAGAATTGTATTTGATATAAATTTATAATCCATAGTTTTATAATTTTTTTTTCAATTTGCTAATATTCCTAATTTTATAAAACTTCTTTTTTGATTTTTAATTTGTTTATTTACATAAATAAAACATTTTTTTTTAAAAATATTTATATTATTTTTATTTTTTATATTAATTTTATTTTTTTTTAAAACTTTTAATTCTATAGGTAATCCATGACAATCCCAACCTGGTATATATTTTATATTAAAATTCATTAATATTTTATATTTTATAATTATATCTTTTAATATTTTATTATAAGCATGTCCCATATGTATATTTCCATTTGCATATGGAGGTCCATCATGAATGATAAATTTTTTTTTTTTTTTGTTTTTTAATTTATTATATAAATCATAATTTGTTCATTTTTTTATTATTAAAGGTTCTTTTACATTAAGATTAGCTTTCATAGGAAAATTAATTTTTGGTAAATTTATTGTTTCTTTATAATTTTTTTTTTTTTTCATTTTAAGTTTTTTTTTAAAAAAGGATTTTATATTAAAAGAATTAATATAAAAATTATATTATAATAAATAATAATAATTATTATATAAGTATAACTTAAAAAAAATAAATATTGTATAGTTGTTTTTAAAATACTATTTTTAAAAAAATAAAAATATATTTAATTGGTATTTAAAAGTATATATATATATATTATATATATATAAAAAAATATTTTAATGGTTTTTTTTTTTTTGGAGATTTAATTTTTATGGGTAAAGTTATCGGTATAGATTTAGGTACTACTAATTCTTGTGTAGCTATAATTGAAAATAATAAAGCTAAAGTTATAGAAAATTCTGAAGGAGATCGTACTACTCCTTCTATTATAGCTTATACTAAAAATAATGATATTTTAGTTGGTCAGCCAGCTAAACGTCAAGCAATTACTAATCCTGAAAATACTTTTTTTGCAATTAAAAGATTAATAGGTCGTAAATTTAATGATAAAGAAGTTCAACGTGATGTTAATATTATGCCTTACAAAATTGTATCTTCTAATAATGGTGATGCTTGAATACAAGTTAATAATAAAAAAATAGCTCCACCACAAATTTCTGCTGAGATATTAAAAAAAATGAAAAAAACAGCGGAAGATTATTTAGGAGAAAAAATTTCTGAAGCAGTAATAACTGTACCTGCTTATTTTAATGATACTCAAAGACAAGCTACTAAAGATGCTGGACATATAGCAGGTTTAAAAGTTAAAAGAATTATTAATGAACCTACTGCAGCTGCATTAGCATATGGTTTAGATAAATCTAAAAATAATAATATTATTGCTGTTTATGATCTTGGGGGTGGAACTTTTGATATTTCTATAATTGAAATAGATAATATTGATGGTGAAAAAACTTTCGAGGTTTTATCTACTAATGGTGATACACATTTAGGAGGTGAAGATTTTGATAGCAAAATAATTAATTATTTAGTTAATGAATTTAAAAAAGATTCTAATATAGATTTATCTAATGATCCTCTTGCTATGCAAAGATTAAAAGATGCTTCAGAAAAAGCTAAAATAGAATTGTCTTCATCTAAACAAACTGAAATTAATTTGCCTTATATTACTGCTGATAGTACCGGTCCTAAACATTTAAATATTAAGTTAACTAGAGCTAAATTAGAATCTTTAGTTGAGAATTTAATTAATAAATCTATAGATCCAGTTAAAGTTGCTTTAAAAGATGCAAATTTAGATATATCTAAAATACAAGATGTTATTTTAGTTGGTGGTCAGACTAGAATGCCATTAGTTCAAAAGAAAGTTTCAGATTTTTTTGGAAAAAAACCTCGTAAAGATATTAATCCTGATGAAGCTGTAGCTATTGGTGCTTCTATACAAGGTGGTGTTTTATCTGGTGAAGTAAAAGATATTTTATTATTGGATGTTACTCCATTATCTTTAGGAATAGAAACTATGGGTGGGGTAATGACTATTTTAATTAAAAAAAATACTACTATACCTACAAAACATAGTCAGGTTTTTTCTACTGCTGAAGATAATCAATCTGCAGTAACTGTACATGTTTTACAAGGAGAACGTACTAGAGCATTAGATAATAAATCATTAGGTCAGTTTAATTTAGATGGAATTCAACCAGCTCTTAGAGGAATACCTCAAATAGAAGTTACTTTTGATATAGATGCTAATGGTATTTTACATGTTTCTGCTAGAGATAAAAATACTGGTAAAGAACAAAAAATTACTATTAAATCTTCTTCAGGTTTAAGTAATGAAGAAATTGATAAAATGGTTAAAGATGCTGAATTTAATGTAGAAAAAGATCGTAAATTTGAAGAATTAATTCAATCTCGTAATCAAGCTGATCATTTAATACATGTAACTAAAAAACAATTATTAGAAATAGATGCAAATATTCCTATTGAAGAAAAAAAATCAATTAATTTAAGTATAGATAAATTAAATAATTTATTGAAAAGTGAAGATAAAGAGTCTATTGATAAAGGTATACAAGAATTAATACAATTATCTAGTAATTTATCTAAATATAATAAAACAACTGATAATAGTAATAATTGTGATAATAAAAATAATAATAGTAAAGTTGTAGATGCAGAATGTGAAGAAGTAATTGATAAAGATAGTAATAAATAATATTATTAATTAATCTAAAGGTTTATATATAATGTTAAATAAAGATTATTATGATATTTTAGGTATAAAAAAAAATGCAGAAATAAATGAAATTAAAAGAGCATATAAACGTCTAGCTATTAAATATCACCCTGATAGAAATAAGGGTGATAAAATTTCAGAAGAAAAATTTAAAGAAATTAAGCAAGCATATGAAATTTTAAGTGATAATAAAAAAAGATCTATGTATGACCAATATGGTCATTCTGCATTTAATCAGGATAGTTATTCTAGTGGTTTTAGTAGTGATTTTAGTTCAAATAATGATTTTAGTGATATATTTGGTGATGTTTTTAGTGATATATTTGGTTCTAAAAAAAAAAAAAATAATAAATCTAAAGTAGGTTCAGATGTTTTATATGAAATGGAATTATCTTTAGAAGAAGTTTTTAAAGGTATATCTAAAAAAATTAGTTTAAATATTATAGATAAATGTAGTATATGTAATGGTAGTGGTTGTAGGCCTGGTACTAAAAGAAAAACTTGTCATTCATGTAATGGAAGTGGAGTAATTAATACACGTCAAGGATTTTTTACTATACAACAAACTTGTAATACATGTAATGGTTATACTTATGTTATAGATGATGTTTGTTATATTTGTAGAGGATCGGGTACTAATAATATAATAAAAAAAATTTTTATTAAAATACCTATTGGAGTAGATAATAATGATCGTATTCGTGTAATAGGTAAAGGTAATTATGGTGGATATGATTCTAAATATGGTGATTTATATATAAAAATTAAAGTTAAGAATCATCCTATATTTACTAGAAATAAAAATGATTTATATTGTAAATTACCTATAAATTTTACTATAGCAGCTTTAGGTGGTTATATTGAAATACCTTATTTAGATAATAAAATAAGATTTAAAATTCCTAAAGAAACTCAGTCTGGAAAATTATTTAGAATTAAAAATAAAGGTATTAAATCTTATAAATATAATAAAAATGGAGATTTATTATGTAAAATAGTTATAGAAACTCCAATAAATTTAAATAAATATCAAAAGAATTTATTATATAAATTTGGTTTAAGTTTAGATAAAAATAATAATAATAATCCTAAATATAAAAAATTTTTAACTTATATTAAAAATTTTTTTAATTCTTTTGTTTAATTTTTTTTAAAAAAAAATTAAATTATTTGTATATTGGAAATTTATTACAAATTTTAGATATTTTTTTTTTTATTTTAAATATTATATTTTTATTTTTAATATTATTAAGTATTTTACATATTAATATAGCTATATACGTAGAGGTATTTTCTTTAATACCTCTACTAGTTATAGCAGAAGTTCCTATTCTTATCCCTGAAGTAATTCAAGGTTTTTTAGTGTCATTAGGTATACAATTTTTATTTACTATAATTCTACTTTTACTTAAAATTTTTTCTGCTTGTATTCCTGACATATTTTTATTCAATAAATTAATAACAAATAGATGTGTGTCAGTTCCGTTAGAAATTAATTTAAATTTTTTTTTAATAAATATTTTTGACATTTTTTTACAATTTTTTATTATCTGTTTTTGATATTTTCTATATCTTTTAGTTAATGCTTCTTTAAAGATTAATGCTTTTGCTGCAATAGTATGCATCATTGGTCCACCTTGAATTCCAGGAAATATTGAGGAATTAATTTTTTTATATAAATTTAAGTTTTTTCCTTTAGCTAATATTAAACCTCCTCTTGGTCCTGCTAATGTTTTATGTGTTGTAGTTGTTACTATATCTGCAAATTTTATTGGATTAGGATATATTTTTGCTGCTACTAAACCAGCAATATGTGACATATCTATTAGTAATAAACAATTATATTTATTACATATTTCTCTAAATTTTTTTCATTTACATATTCTTGAATAAGATGAAAAGCCTGCTATTATTAATTTTGGTTTATATTTTTTAGTTAAATATTCTATTTCATTGTAATTTATATAACCTTTTTTATTTAAACCATATAGTTTAGATTTATATATTTTACCTGATATATTTATTTTATTTCCATGAGTTATATGTCCTCCATGATCCAATTTCATACCTAATATCGTATCACCTGGGATTAAGTATTGCATTATATACAGCAAAATTAGCTTGTGATCCTGAATGTGGTTGAACATTAACATAATCAGCTTTAAATAATTTTTTAGCTCTTTTAATAGCTGTATATTCTATTTTATCTATATATTCACAGCCTCCATAATATCTTTTTTTATAATATCCTTCTGCATATTTGTTAGTTAAAATTGAACCTTGTGCTTTTAATATATTTTTATTTGTATAATTTTCTGATGCTATTAAATTTATATTTTTTTCTTGTCTAATTTTTTCTCATTCGATAAATTTAAATATTTTATCTTTATATTTCATTTTTATTTTATTTAATTATATTTTAAAAAAAAATTTTTAATTTTTAAATTATATATATAATAATATAATTAATTTCAATTTATTTATATATTTATAAATTATTTTAATTTATATTAATTTAAATTGATATTATTTATATTTTATTTTATAATTTTACATTTCTATATAAATATATATAATATATAATATACAATAATATATTATTTTATTTTTTTTATATTTTTTAGTATTTTTTTTAAACATATATTTTAAGAAAAAAATAAGGGTTTAAATATTAATGAATTATTCTTATATTACTTCAGAATCTGTTTCTGAAGGCCATCCAGATAAAATTGCAGATCAAATTTCTGATGCTATATTAGATGATATAATAAGTAAAGATAAATTTGCTAAAGTTGCTTGTGAAACTTATATTAAATCTAATATAGTAATTGTAGGAGGAGAGATAAATACTAAATTTTCTATAGATATAGATAATATAGTTAGAAAAACTATTAAAAATATAGGTTATATAGATTCTATAATGGGATTAAATGCTTATACTTGTAAAATTATTAATTTAATAGGAGATCAATCTACAGATATTTTATTAGGAATAGAAAAAAAAAAAAATGATTTTCAAGGAGCTGGTGATCAAGGAATAGTATTTGGTTATGCTACTAATGAAACTAAAAGTTATATGCCTATTCCAATATTATATGCACATAATTTAGTAAAAAAACAATCTGTTTTAAGAAAAAATAAGTTTTCTGATATTTTATATCCTGATGCTAAAAGTCAAATAACATTTATATATGATAAAAATAAAATTATTGGTATTGATAATATAATATTTTCTACTCAACATTCTAAAAATATAAGTTATAATTTATTGAAAGAATTAGTTATGGAAGAAATTATATATTCTATTATACCTAAAAAATGATTAAAGAAAAAAACTAAATATTTTATAAATACTACAGGTAGATTTGTTATAGGAGGACCATTAGCTGATTGTGGTATAACAGGAAGAAAGATTATAGTTGATACTTATGGTGGATCTGCAAAACATGGTGGTGGAGCATTTTCTGGTAAAGATCCTTCTAAAGTTGATAGATCTGGTGCATATATTGCTAGATATGTAGCTAAAAATATTGTTGCTTCTAAATTAGCTGATAAATGTGAAATTCAAATTTCTTATGCAATAGGTATTTCTAAACCTGTATCTATTAATATAAATACTTTTAATACTGAAAAAATACCTTTGAATAATTTTATTAAATTAATTAATTTATATTTTGATTTGAAACCTTTTAATATAATTAAAAAATTTAATTTATTAAGACCAATTTATTTAAATACTTCTGTATATGGACATTTTGGTAGAAGTGAATTTCCATGAGAAGATCTTGATCAAGTTAATAATTTAATTGATTTTAAAAATAATTTATCTATAACATATATTTAGCTTTAGGATATATTATATATATTTTTTTTTTAAAAAAATAATTTATTTTTTTTTTTAATTGATAATTATTAACAAATATTTTTTTTTTATTTTTTATATATATTATTTTTTTTTTAAATTTTTCTAAATTATTATATATAATAATTTTTTTTTTTATTATATTATACATTAATATTTCAATAATACTATTATATATACATATAATTCCATTTTTGTAAAATTTGTATTTTTTTTTTATATTATTAATTATAATTTTAAATGTATTTGTTTTAATTATTTTAATTTTTTTATATTTAAATTTAAAAATTTTAGATATAATATATGATATTCTATATCCTAAAATACTTCCTGGTCCTTTATTAATTATAAAATAATTAATTTTATATATTTTTATTTTATTATATTTTATAATTTTTTTTATTAATAATAATATTATTTGTTTATTTTTTTTTTTAATAAATTTATATTTTGTAAATATTTTATTATTATATTTTATTGCTACAGAGCATAATTCAGTAGATAAGTCTATACAGATTATGTTTTTTGTCATATATTTATATATTTAAAATTAATTTATATACTTTTTATAATTGGTATTTTTATTATTTAATATTTATTGATTAAATATGTTTTATTTAAATAATATTAATAATATTATATACTGTAAATATAATATATATATAAATTTTGAATTGGTAAAATTTATATTGTTGATATTTAACAAATATATTTATTAAAATATTAATATTCTTTAATTATAATTTATAAATTATTTAAAATTAAAATGAATACTTTAAATTCTAATTCTTTAGGTAAAATTTTGTCTAAAACTAGAAAATCTTTAAATTTATCTAAACGAGATATAGCAAATAAATTGTGTTTAAAATTAGATATTATAAAAGATATAGAAAATGATATTATTACAGATAATATATATCCTGTTTTTTTTTATGGTTATATAAATTCTTATATACGTTTATTAAATCTTTCTGATAAATATTTATTTAGTTTAAGTAAAATTAATGAATTAAATGATAATAAATATATTAATGATGAGTTTAATTATAAATATATTTTTTATAAAATAATAAATTTTATATATATAAATATTTCTTATTTTGTTAAATTATTATTTTTAATATTTATTAATATTATTTATTTTTATTATTTATTTTTTTAATTTTATTATTTTTTATATTAAAATTTATATTTTTTTAATATATTTATTATATGAATAAATTAAATGTTAGATCTTTAAAAGGTATGAAAGATTATTTACCTAATGATATGTTTTTATTGAATTATGTTAAGAAATGTTTTAAAAATATTATTTTATCTTATTGTTTTAATGAAATTAAATTTCCTATTATTGAAAATAGTAATTTATTTAGAAAATGTATAGATTTAGATTATAATCTTTTTTCTAAAGAAATGTATTCTTTTTTATATTATAATAAATTTAATTTATGTTTGAGACCTGAAGGAACTATTTGTTGTTTAAGATTATATTTACAAAATAAATTATTTTTAAATAATTTTTTTAATAAATTTTGATATATAGGTTCTATGTTTAGACATGAGAAACCGCAAAAAGGTCGTTATAGAGAATTTATTCAAATTGGTTTAGAATCTTATAATAATAAAAGTTTTTTATCAGATATAGAGTTAATATTAATAATTAAAAGATTATGAAAAAAATTAGATATTGAAAATTTTTTAATTTTAGAAATTAATACTATAGGTACTTTAGAAGATAGAGAAAAATATTTTAATTATATAAAAAAAAAATTTAGTTTTTTAATTAAAAAAAATATTAATTATTTAAATTTTTTTAATAAAAATATTATTAAATATAATAATTTTCCTAAATTAATAGATTTTATTAATGAAAAATCTTTAATTAATTTTAAAAATATATGTAATAAATTAGATTTTTTTGGTATTAAATATGTTATTAATAATTCTTTAATTCGTGGTATAGATTATTATAATGATTTTATTTTTGAATGAAAAAATTCTTTAATTAAAAATAATAGTAATACAATTTGTGCTGGTGGTAGGTATGATAAATTATCTAATTATATATCTAATTTTTCAATTCCTGCTGTTGGTTGTGCAATAGGTTTGGATAGGTTATGTATATCTTTAAAAGAGTGTTATAATAAAAAATATAAAAATAATAACATTAATATATATATATTATGTTCTTATAATGAAGATTCTAGATTAATTGGTTTAATTATTTCTGAAGAAATATTAAATTGTAATTTTAATAAGGTTAATATATATAATTATAATTTATATTATAATAATTTAAATAATTTAATTTCTAAGATTATTAAAATTAATATTAGAATATTAATTATAATAGATAAAAAAGAGATTGATAAAAATTATATTACTATTAAAGATTTATATAAAAATAAACAAAAAAAAGTTATTAAAGAGGATGTTATTAGTGTTCTTATAGATTTTTTAAATATTTAATTTTAATATTATAATAATGTTTACTATAGCTATAGTAGGAAATAAAAAAACAGGTAAAACAAGTTTATTTAATTATTTAACTAAAACAAATTTTTCTATTATTAATGATAAATGTAATTATAGCTTTGATTTTAATTATGCATGTTCTAAATTTAGAAATAATAAAATTATTTATATAGATATTTATAGTATTAAAAAATTAAATTTTATTAAAAGTAATAAAAAATTATTGTATATTAAAAAATTTATTTTTATAATAAAAAATGTTAATTTTGTTTTTTTTTTAGTTAATGCTCAATTAATTACAGATAAAGATTTTTTTTTATCTAAAATTTTATTAAATTTAAATAAAAATATTATTTTACTTGTAAATAAAATAGATTTATGTAAAAAAATAAATTTAAATATTAATAATTTTCGTTTTTTAAGTATAAGTAAAATATATTTTATTTCTATATTTTATAAGAAAACTATTATATATTTATTAGAAGATTTATTTAAAATAAAATATTTTTATAAAAAAAAATATTTTTTTTTAAAAAGAATTTTAAATTGTTGTGTTAATATATATAATTATAAAGATTTTTTAATTGAAAAATATATTAATGATATTTTTATTAAAGTTATTTTATTAGGTAAATCAAATGTAGGTAAATCTACTTTGTTAAATTTAATATGTAATAATTATAGGGTTTACATTTCTAAAAGATTATTTACAACTAAAAATTTTGTTATTTCTATTTTAAATAATGATAATGCTACTTATTTATTTAGTGATTCTTTTGGATTAAATAATAAAAATATTTTTTTTTTATATAGTAATAATTTATTAAAATTAATTAAATATTTTTTTAATATTATTTTATATATTATAGATATTAATATTGGTATTTCTAAATATGATTTATGGGTATTAAATTTTTTATTAAATAAAGGAAAATATATAATATTAGTTTTTAATAAATGTAAATTTAATAAAAATATTGATTATAAAAAATATAAAAAATATTTTATAAAAAAATATGATTTTATGAAATATATAGATATATATTTTTTTGAAATTATAATTGATAAAGGTAAAAATTTAAATTTAATAAGTAAATTATTAAAAAAAATTTTTTTAAATTATAAAAGTATATTTTTAAGTAATATTAATAATTCGTTATTAAATAATATATTAAAATTATTTAATAAAAAGAATATTTTTTTATATAAAAAAAAAATAAAATTAAAATATTCATATATTGTTAAATATAATCCTTTAATAATAATTATATATGGAAAAAATATAAATTTAATTAATAATTCTTATAAAAAATATTTATTAAATTTTTATATGAATAATTTAAAGTTAAAAGGTTGTAAAATATTTTTAAAATTTAAAGAAATATATAATCCTTATTTTATAAAAAAATAAAATATTTTAAATTAATAATCGCTATTAATAATATAATAGAGGAAAGTCCGGACTCCATAGGAAAGGATACCAGATAACTTCTGGAAAAACAATTATATTTGTTTTATGAAAAGTACAACAGAAAAAAACCGCTAATTTTTAGTAAGGGTGAAAAAGTATGGTAAGAGCATACTATATATTATAGTAATATAATATATGTGCAAACTCTATCTGGAGCAAGGTTAAATATAAAAATAAAATATTTATATTTTTAATAAATAAATATAAGAAGTGTATTTTTCCGTACATATATTTTAAATTTATGGTAAACCGCTTGAATTAATAAGTGATTATTAATCTAGATTAATGATTATTTTATTTTTTTTTAATTTTTATTTAAAAAAAAATAAACAGAATCCGGCTTATAATATAAAATATTTTAAAATTTATTATAATTTAATGGAATAATATATTAAAATATTATGTTAAAAATTTATAATACTTTTAGTGGTAAAAAAGAGAAATTTATTATTAATTCTAAAAAAATTAATATATATGTTTGTGGTGTTACAGTGTCAGATTATTGTCATATTGGTCATGCTAGGACTTTTTGTTTTTTTGATATTTTATTAAGATATTTAATTTATTTAGGTAATAAATGTTGTTATATAAGAAATATTACTGATTTAAGCGATAATATAATACATAGGTCTTATAAAAAAAATATATGTTTAAAAAAATTTTCTAATATTATGATTAATAATATGAATAATGATTTTAGAAATATAGGTTTATTAAAACCTGATTATGAACCTAGGGTAAGTAATTATATTAAAGATATTATAATTAGTATAGAAATTCTTATTAAAAAAAAAAATGCTTTTATTAGTAAAAATGGTGATGTTATATTTAATATTAATAATATAAGAAATAATATAAATATTTTTTTAAAAAAAAATAATTATAATAATTTTGTTTTATGAAAATTAAATATAAATTCTAAAAATATTTATTTAGGTTGGGATTCTCCTTGAGGTAAAGGTAGGCCTGGATGACATATTGGATGTTCAATTATGAGTAATAAATATTTTAATAGTATTGATATACATGGTGGAGGTATAGATTTATTATTTCCACATCATAATAATGAATATATTATTTCTAAATGTTTATTTGGAAGAAAATATTTTGTTAAATATTGATTACATACGGGTATGGTTTTAAAAAATAATAAAAAATTATCAAAATCAAATAATAATAATTTTTTAATTAAAAATTTATTAAAAATATATAAACCAGATGTAATAAAATATTTTATTATGTCTGTACATTATAGAAAAAATTTATTTTTTAGTTTTTCTAAATTAAAACAGTCTGAATTATCTATTAAAAAAATATATTCTTCTTTAAGGGATTTGAATTTAAATATTATTTTATCTAATAAAGATTTAATTTATTTAAAAAAATTTGATTATTATTTTAGTTTGTTTATGAATGATGATTTTAATATACCAAAAATTTATAAATTATTTTTTCTAATGGTACATAAAATTAATAAATTAAAGTTTAATAATAATTATTTATTAGCAAGTAAAATAGGTGTTAAATTAAAAATATTTGCTAATATAATAGGTTTATTCAATGATAATAATATAAATTTTTTTAATAGTTATAGTAAATATAAAGATTTTGTTTTTATTAAAAGGATTAATTATTTAATATATTTACGTAATAAAGCTAGAAATTTAAAAAAATGAAATGTTGCTGATTGAATTAGAAAAAAATTATTAAAATTAAATATTTTTTTACAAGATAATTTAAATTTTACAGATTGATATATTAATTAATTATTATTAAAATTTTTATATATTTTATATATATTTTTTATTAAAATAGCTATTGTCATTGGTCCTACTCCACCTGGCGTAGGAGTTATATATTTAACTTTTT
This sequence comes from Candidatus Stammera capleta, assembly GCA_015134695.1. Lineage (GTDB taxonomy): Bacteria > Pseudomonadota > Gammaproteobacteria > Enterobacterales > Enterobacteriaceae > Stammera > Stammera capleta_I. Next base: position 223,296 of record CP043987.1, read on the forward strand.
TAATTATTTTTTTAAAATTAATATCTCCTATAATTTTTCCATATTTATTAAAATTTATACCTATATCTATAATAATAGATCCTTTTTTAATTCATTTTGAAGGATATTTGTTATATTTTCCTATAGCACTAATTAATAAATCAGCTTTTTTTATATATTTTTTTATATTTTTAGTTTTACTATTTACTATAGTAATAGAACATCCATTATTTAATAATTCCATACTCATTGGTTTACCAATTAAATTAGATGAACTTATAATTAATGAATTTATTCCATTTAATTTTATATTATTATTTTTTAATAATTTAATTACTCCATAAGATGTGCATGGTCTAATTAATGGATCTCCTTGTGAAAGCCTACCTATATTATATGCATGTAATCCATCAACATCTTTTTTAGGATTTATATTATTAATTATTTTATTAGAATTAAATTTTTTATCTAAAGGTAATTGTATTAAAATACAATGTATATTTTTATTTTTATTTTTTTTTTTAATAAAATCTATTATTTTTTTTTCTAGTATATTATTATTAAATTTATATATTTTATATTTTATTCCTATATATTTAAATATTTTTTTTTTAATATTTATATATATATTTGATGATTTATTATTTCCTATATTAATAATAATAATTTTAGGTATTTTTTTTTTTTTTTTAATTAAATTTATTATTTTATTTTTAATTTCTTTTTTTATTTTTTTAAGATATATATTACCATATAAAATTTTTTTATTTTTCATTAATTGACTTTTAAAATATATTAATGTTACTATAATTTATATTGTTAATACGCTCTTAGCTCAGAGGATAGAGCAACAGCCTTCTAAGCTGTAGGTCACAGGTTCGAATCCTGTAGAGCGTGTTTAAAATTAAAAAATTTTTTTTTCCAATGATATATTTAATACTTCTTTAATATTTTTAATATTATATATTTTAAAATATTTTTTAATATATTTTGGTATTTCTTCTAAATCATTTTTATTTTTATAAGGTATTATAATTTTTTTAATTCCTCCTCTTAGAGCAGCTAAAAGTTTTTCTTTTAACCCTCCTATAGGCAATATTTTTCCATATAATGTTATTTCTCCTGTCATTGCTATATTAGATTTAATAGGATTATTTGTTAAAGTTGATATTATTGATGTACATATAGTTATTCCTGCGCTAGGACCATCTTTTGGTATAGCCCCTTCTGGGATATGAACATGAATATCTTTATTTAGATAAAAATTATTTTTTATATTTAGTTTTTTATATAGTGATCTTACTACTGTTAAAGATATTTTTATAGATTCTTTCATAATTTTTCCCAAGGAACCTGTGTATATTAATTTTCCTTTACCTGGTATACAAATTGTTTCTATAGTTAATAATTCTCCTCCTGTTTCTGTTCATGCTAATCCTATAGCTTGTCCAATTTTATTTTTTTTATTTTTTTTTTTATAATTAAATTTTTTTATTCCTAAATATTTTTTTATATTTTTTTTGTTTATTATATTTTTTTTATATTTTTTATTTAATGTATTTTTTTTTACTATTTTTCTACATAATTTAGATATTTCTCTTTCTAGAGATCTTACACCTGATTCTTTCGTATAATTTCTAATAATTTTTATAATAACATTATTATTTATTTTTATTTCATTATTTTTTAATAAATTATTTTTTATTTGTTTAGGTATTAAATATTTTTTTGCTATATTCATTTTTTCATATTCTGTATAACCATCTAGTCTTATTATTTCCATTCTATCTAATAAAGGAAAAGGTATATTATTTAATGAATTAGCTGTAGCAATAAACATTATTTTAGAAAGATCATAATCCATTTCTATATAATGGTCATTAAAAGAATAATTTTGTTCTGGATCTAATACTTCTAGTAAAGCAGAATATGGATCACCTCTCATATCATAAGATATTTTATCTATTTCATCTAATAAAAATAATGGATTTTTTACTTTTGATTTGATAATTTTTTGAATTATTTTTCCAGGCATTGATCCTATATATGTTTTTCTATGACCTCTTATTTCAGCTTCATCTTTTAAACCTCCTAATGACATTCTTATATATTTTCTTCCTGTAGCTTTAGAAATTGATTTTCCTAAAGAAGTCTTACCTACACCTGGTGGTCCTACAAAGCATAGTATAGGTCCTTTAATTTTATTTGATCTATTTTGTACAGCTAAATATTCTAATATTCTTTCTTTTATATGTTCTAAACCAAAATGATCTTTATTAAGTATTTTTTTTGCATCATATAAATTTTTTTTTATTTTAGTTTTTTTTTTTCATGGTATTTGTAAAATTCAATCTATATAACTTCTTATTACTGTCGCTTCAGCTGATAAAGGTGACATTATTTGTAATTTTTTTAATTCTGATTTAGCTTTAAATTTTACTTCTTTAGGAATTTTAAGATTTTTAATTTTTTTATTAATTAAATAAAATTCATTTAAAGTATTATTATTATTTATTTTATAGAGTTCTTTTTGTATAGCTTTTATTTGTTCATTTAAATAATATTCCTTTTGACTTTTTTCCATTTGTTTTTTAACTCTATTTTTTATTTTTTTTTCTATTTTAAGTATTTCTATTTTTGATTGTATTATATATATGATATATTTAAATTTTTTATTTATATCAATTAATTCTAGTATATTTTGTTTTATTTTTAACTTTGTTGATATATTTGTAGATATAGTATATATTAATTTTTCTATATTATTTATATTATTTATTGAATTTAATATTTCTATAGAAAATTTTTTATTATATTTTATATATTTTTGAAATTTATTTAAAATTATTTTTTTAAATATTTTTGCTCTTTTTTTTTCTATTTTTTTAGTTTTAATTTTTTTTACTAATCCTATAAAATATTTACCTTTATCTTGAATATCTATTATTTCTGCTTTTTTTATTCCTTCCACTAATATTTTTATTGTTCCATCTGGTAATTTTATCATTTGTAATATTGATGATATTGTTCCTATTTTATATAAATCTGTTATATTAGGTTCTAATAAAGAAGAATTTTTTTGTGCTATTAACATAATTTTTTTATTTTGTTTTATACATAATTCTAAACAAAATATAGATTTTTTTCTTCCTATAAATAAAGGAACTATAATATTTGGATATATTACTATATTTCTTAATGGTAAAATGAGGATCTCAATTCTATTTTGAGATCTTTTTAAATTCATATTAATCTCCTAATAAAATTTATTTAAATATTATTGTAGGTTTATTATTATTAATAGTTTCATCATTTATTATTATTTTTTTTATATTTTTTTTTGAGGGTGAAAAATACATAACATTTTCTAAAATATTTTCTATTATGTTTTTTAATCCTCTTGCTCCAGTTTTTTTATTAAATGTTTTATTTACAATTTTATCTAATGATTTTTCTGTGAATTTAAGTTTTATATTTTCTAATTTAAATAGATATTTATAATATTTAATGATTGAATTTTTAGGTTCAGTTAATATTTTACGTAAAGATTTTTTGTTTAATTCTTTTAAATTTATTATTATTGGTAATCTACCTATAAATTCTGGAATAAAACCAAATTTAATTAAATCTTCTGGTTCTATTTTATATTTATAATTATTTTTATAATTTTTATTACAGTTAAATCCTATAATATTATTATTTAATCTATTATTAATAATTTTATTTATTCCATTAAAAGTTCCACTGCATATAAATAATATATTTTTAGTATTAATTGGTATATAATTTTCTTCAGGATGTTTTCTACCTCCTTTTGGAGGTATATATGATATAGTTCCTTCTATAATTTTTAATAATGATTGTTGAACTCCTTCTCCTGAAACATCTCTAGTAATAGATGGATTATAGGATTTTTTTGATATTTTATCTATTTCATCTATAAAAATTATACCGTTTTCAGTTTGATTAATGTCAAAATTACATTTTTGTAATAATTTATATATTATATTTTCTACATCTTCTCCTACATATCCTGCTTGTGTTAATGTAGTAGCATCTGTGATTACTATTGGAATATTAAATTTTCTTTCTATTGTTTCAGCTAATAATGTTTTTCCACTACCTGTAGGTCCTACTAATAAAATATTTGATTTATTTCAATTATAAATATATTTTTTATTTATATTATTAATTAATTTATAATGATTATAAATTGTAGTAGATAATATTTTTTTAGCTTTATTTTGATCTATTATATATTTATCTAATACTTTTTTTATATTTTTAGGTTTTTTTTTGTTTGTATTAAATATAATATATTTATTATTGTTATTATTTTTTTTAAAAAAAATTATGCATTTTTTACATGCATATTTGTTTTTATATATAATAATTTTATTTTTTTTTTTTTTATTATTACAAAATGAACAATATATTTTATTATTTTTATTATTCATATATATATTAATTTATAAAAATTATTTTTTTTTACTATTTATTATTATTTTATCTATTATTCCATAATTTAATGCTTCTTCTGGAGATAAAAATTTATCTCTTTCTGTATCTCTTTTAATTTTATTATAATTTTTTCCTGTATTTTTTGATAATATATGTATAATTTTTTTTTTTATATTAAGTATTTCTTTAGTATGTATTTTTATATCAGTTGCTTGTCCATTAAAACTTCCTAAAGGTTGATGTATCATTATTCTTGCATTAGGTAAACTAAATCTTTTATTTTTTTGTCCTGATGATAATAATATAGCAGCCATAGAACAAGCTTGTCCAATACAAATTGTATTGATTTGTGGTTTAATATATTTTATAGTGTCATAAATAGACATTCCAGATGTAATTATTCCTCCTGGTGAATTTATATATATATATATATCTTTTTTATTATTTTTATATTCTAAATATAATAATTGTGTAATAATATTATTACATATTTTATCTTCTATGTATCCTGTTAAAAAAATTATTCTATTTTTTAATAATTTTGAATATAGTATATTATACATATTTTTATTTTATTAAATAGTTAAATTATTTATTAAATAATATATATATATATTACATTATATATATTTATATAAAATAATAATTTTTAATAAATATTAAATATTTATTTTTTTTTTTATGATATTATCTAAGATTTTATTAATTAATTTATAGCTATTAAATGAACCAAATTTTTTTGCTAGTATTATACTTTCATTAATTATTATTTTATATGATAATTTTTTTCTTATTTTAATTTCATATAGAGATATATATAATATAGACAATTCAATTTTTCCTATATATTTAGTTGAATTATATATATAATAAAATATTATTTTTTTTATATATTTATAATTTTTTTGTACACCATTTATTATTTTTAATAAATATTTAATATTTATATTATTAAATATTTTTTTATTAATTGATTTAAATTCTTTTATTTTATATTTTATTTTTTTTTTATTTTTATTTATGTTTCATGAATATATAATTTGTAATGCTAATTTACGAGTATTATGTTTAATTTTAATATTTAACATATTTATTATTTATTACTTCTAAATATTATTCTTCCTTTTTTTGTATCATAATAAGTCATTTCTATTGTAACTTTATCTCCTGTAAGTATTCTTATATAATTTTTTCTCATTTTACCTGATATATGTGCAATAATTTTATGTCCATTATCTAATAAAACTTTAAACATTGTATTAGGTAATGTTTTTATAACTATTCCTTGTATTTCTATATTTTTTTCTTTAATCATTTTTTATTTTAATAGTATTAAGATATTTTTGTACTTCTATTGCTGCTATACAACCTGAAGATGATGCTATAATAGCTTGTTTATATTGATTACTTATTATATCTCCAGAAGCAAAAATACCTTTTTTATTTGTCATATATGAATATTTATTATTTTTATAAGATATTATTATATATCCTTTTTTATCTAATTTAATAAAATTATTTAAAAATTTTGTATTTGGTAATTGTCCTATTAATATGAATAATCCATCAGTATTTATTTTTATTTTTTTTTTATTTGTAATTGATTTTATTATAATATTTTTTAGTATATTATTTTTAATATTTAAATTTTTTAATATATAATTTTTATATAATTTAATTTTTTTATTTTTTTTTAATTTATTAATTAGAATTTTTTCTGCTGTAAATTTATTTTTTCTATGTATAATATTAACTTTTTTTGCTATTTGAGATAAATATAATGATTCTTCTATAGCAGAATTACCTCCTCCTATTATTGTGACTATTTTATTTTTATATAAGAAACCGTCACATATGGCACAATTTGATATTATTTTATTATATAAAAAATTATTTTTTTTTATTTTTATTTTTTTTGGAATTGTTCCAGTAGCTATTATTATAGCTCATGAATAAAAAATTTTTTTATTATATGTTATTATTTTATAATATTTTTTTATTTTTTTAATTTTTATTACTTTATCATGAATAATTTTAGTTTTAAATTTTATAGCTTGTTTTTTCATATTTGACATTAATTTATATCCACTAAAATTATTTTTATTTCCTGGTCAATTTTCTATATTATTAGATTTTATTATTTGTCCTCCTTCATTGTTACCTGTAATTAATAAAGGTTTTAAATTAGCTCTTGAAGTATATATAGCAGCTGTATATCCTGAAGGTCCAGATCCAATAATAATAATATTTTTTATTTTTAACATTTTATTTATATTTTAATTTAATTTATATATATATAAAAATTTATTATATACTAAAAATTATGATATATTTAATATATATAAAATTAGATTATATTGATAAAAATTATGTTAGATATTAAATTATTTTTTAATAATATTGATTTTTATATAAATAAAATTAAAATACGTGATAGTAATTTTGATTATAATAATTTAATTAAAATATATTCACTTTATAAAAAATTATTGTATAAAATACAATTTATGCAATTTAAGCGTAATTTTTTAAGTAAAAAAATTTTTAAATATAAAAATAATATAATACACATAAAATATTTAAAATATTTTGTATATTTAATTAAATGTAGTATTAAATTTTATAAAGATAAAAATAATATTATTTTATTTAAATTAAATAATATATTGTTGTATATACCAAATATACCTGATATTGAAGTTCCTATAGGAAATAATGATGATAATAATAAAATAATATATAAATGAGGTAATATAAAAAAATATTCTTATAAAATTATTGATCATATTGATTTTGGTAAATTAAATAGTAATATAGATTTTAATATTTCTAGTGTAATTAGTAATTCTTCTTTTGTAGTTTTAAAAAATGATATAGCTATGTTATATAGAGCTCTTTCTCAATTTATGTTAGATATACATATTAAATATAAATATTCTGAAATTTATGTTCCTTATATAGTTAAGGATTTATGTTTATATGGTACAGGACAATTACCTAAATTTAAAAAAAATATATTTTATATATTTAATAATTATAATAGAGAAAAATTAGCTTTAATTCCTACATCGGAAGTTTCATTAGTTAATTTATATAGGAATAAGATTTTAGATGAAAATGATTTACCTATAAAATTAGTTTCTAATACTCCATGTTTTAGATATGAATCTAAGTCTTATGGTAAGAATAATAGAGGTTTAATAAGATTAAATCAATTTGATAAAGTTGAATTAGTTCAAATTGTTAAACCTAAAAATTCTAATATGTATTTAGAAAAATTAACTTTAGATTCAGAAAGAATATTAAAAATGTTGAAATTACCTTATAGAAAAGTTTTATTATGTACTGGATCTATGAGTTTTAGTTCCACTAAAACATATGATTTAGAAGTATGATCTCCTATAACAAATTCTTATATAGAAGTTTCTTCATGTTCTAATACTTTGGATTTTCAATCTAGAAGAATAAATTTACGTTACAAAAATAAAAAAAATAAAAAGAATATATTTTTACATATTTTAAATGGTTCTGGTTTAGCTATAGGAAGAGTTTTAGTTTGTATAATAGAAAATTTTCAGATTGATACTGGTGTAGTTAAAATACCTAAAGTTTTAATAAAATATATGAATAATAAAAAATATATTAAATGTTTTAAATAAAATGAAAATTATTCATCAAAGATTTTCTGTTGCTCCAATGTTAGGTTATACTGATAAATATTGTCGTTATTTTTATAGTTTATTTACTAAATATATAAATTTATATACTGGTATGATACATATTTCTTCTTTTTTAAATAGATATAAAAATAATAAATTATCATTTAATTTAATTAATAATTATAATGTTGGTATACAATTTTCTGGTAATGATACAAAAAAATTATATTTATCTTCTAAAATAGCTAAAAAATTAAATTTTACTGAAATAAATTTTAATATAGGTTGTCCTTCTTTAAAAGCTAAATATGGTACTTATGGTTTTTATTTATCTAATAATCTTGATAAGGTTATTGATTGTATTAATTCTATTATAGATGGTTATCCAGAAGCTATTTTTTCTTTAAAATTACGTATTAATGAAAATTATTGTTATAATGATTTTTTAAATTTTATAGGTAATATTTATTATTTTACTAAATGTAAAATATTTATTATTCATGCAAGAAGTATATTAAAAAATAATTATTCTACAAAATTAAATTTAATTAAACCAAATTTAAATTATAATATTGTTTATAGAATAAAAAAAGATTTACCTGATTTACATATTGTAATTAATGGAAATATAAAAAATATTTATGAAATAGATTTTCATTTAAAATATGTTGATGGAGTTATGTTAGGTAGATATTTATATAAAAATCCTATATTATTATTAGATATTAATGATTATATAGTTAATAAAAATATTATTAATGAAAATAAATTATTTTTAGATAATAAATTAAATTATAAAATTAAAAATATATTATTTATAATATATGAATATATTAAAAATAAAATTAATTTAAGTAATTTTAATCCTATATATATATTAAAACATGTATTAAATATTTTTTATAAAAATTATAATGCTTCTTATTTAAGAAATAAAATTATTAAATCTTCTAATTTATTTAATAAATTTAATAGTTATATTGATTTTGAAGATTTTTTATTTAAATAGAATAAAATTTATTTATTTAATTTATATATTAATTTTTTACTACATTTATAATATGCTATATTTATATACATATATTTATTTTTTTTGTTAAAATTATTTTTAATTTTTTTAATATAAGAATTAAAAAATCCTAAATTTAATATTTTTACTTTATTATTTTTTTTTAATGCAAATTTAATAAAATTTATTAAATATTTAATAATTAAAATTATATTATTTTTTGAAATATTATATTTTTTTTTTTTTGTATATATTTTTTTAATTAATAAAGATAAATTAATCATAATATTTATTTATTTTTTGCTATTTTAAAAGCTTCTATAATACTACTAAAATAATTAGTATCTTTATTAATATTTTTTATTTTATTTTTTTTATTTTTATAAATATTTAAGTAAATATTACGTTTTTTAGTATCTATATTAATTATTTTAGTCTTAATATAATCATTTATTTTTTTTTTTTTTAATATATATTTAAATTTTTTATTATTATTATCTTTAATATCTATTATTCCTTCTATTCCATCTTTAAATATAACATTAATTATATTTTTGTTAATATTTGTAATTTTTGATTTAATTAAATGATTTTTATTAAAATTTAAATATTTATTAAATGGATCTTCTTTTAATTTTTTTATACTTAATAATATTTTTTCTTTTTCAATTTCTATTTTAGTTATTATTGCATTTATTATATCTCCTTTTTTATAATTATTTTTATAATTATTTATATCATTTTTTATTCATGATATATCAGATGTATGTATTAAACCATATATATTATTTTCTAAATATAATATTATACCAAAATCTTTTATTGATTTTATTTCGCCAGTAATTTTATCACCATTTTTATATTTTTTAGAAAATTCTACTCATGGATTAGGCGAACATTGTTTTATTCCTAAAGATATTCTTCTTTTTTCTTTATTAATATTTAATATAATTGCTTGTGTAGTTTCTCCTATTTTAAATATTTTAAAAGGGTTTATATTTTTATTTTTTCAGTTTATTTCCGATATATGTACTAATCCTTCTATACCTTCTTCTATTTCTATAAAACAACCATAATCAGTTATATTAGTTATTTTACCATTTATTTTAGTATTTATAGGATATTTATCATCTATACATATTCAAGGATCTTTAGATAATTGTTTTAATCCTAATGAAACTCTATTATTTTCTTTATTAAATTTAATAACTTTAATTTTAATTTTTTCACCTATATTTATTATTTCACTGGGATGTTTAACTCTTTTTCATGCTATATCAGTTATATGTAATAATCCATCTAATCCGCCTAAATCTATAAATGCTCCATAATCAGTTAAATTTTTTACAGTTCCATATAAATTAATTCCTTCATATATTTTTTTAAGTAATTTTTTTCTTTCATGATTATTTTCACTTAAAATTATAGCTTTTCTAGAAAGAACTATATTATTTTTTTTTTTATCTAATTTAATTATTTTAAATTCTAATTTTTTACCTTCTAAAATTGAAAAATCTTTAACTGGTTTAATATCTATTAATGAACCTGGTAAAAAAGCTTTTACTCCCTCTATATTTACTGTTAGTCCTCCTTTAACTTTTCCATTTATTATTCCTTTTATTGTAATAGATTTATTATATGCTTTTTCTATATTTATTCATGTTTCATATTTTTTAGCTTTTTCTCTTGATAAAATTGTTTCTCCTCATTCTCCAGCTATATTATCTATTGATAAATCTACTATATCATTTATTTTAATATCTATTTTACCATTTGAGTTTTTAAATTGTTCTATTGGTATATATGATTCTGATTTTAATCCTGCATCTATTGTAACGATATTATTTTTAATATTTATTATTTTACCTTTTATTATAGATCCTTTTTTAGCTTTTGATTTTTTTATTGATTTTTTAAAAAGTTTACTAAATAATTTATTCATATTATTATTGTTTAATATATTAAAATTAAAATGATAAATCATCAAAATCTATGGATAATTCTTCATCTTTATTTAATTTATTTGTATTATTTATTTTTTTTTTATTATTATTATTAGAAGAATAATTTTTATTACCTAACATTTTCATAGTTCCATTTAAATTTACTATTATTTCAGTTATATATCTTTCTATACCTTTTTTATCTTTTCATTTTCGTGTTTGTAATGAACCTTCTATATATATTTGTGATCCCTTATTTAAATATTTTGAGGAGATTTCTGCTAATTTTCCAAATAATATTACTTTATGTCATTCTGTTTTTTCTTTTTTTTCTCCTGTTTTTTTATCTTTTCAAATTTCTGAAGTTGCTATGCTTATATTTGTTATTGCATTTCCATTTGATGTATATCTTATTTCAGGTTTTTGACCTAAATTTCCTATTAAAATTACTTTATTTACACCTTTACTAGTCATTTTTTTTTTTTTATTAAATAAATTTATTTTATTTAATTATAATGTATATATATATAAAAATATATATATATTAATTATTTTATTTATTATTAATTTTAAATATTTCATACTTATTGTTGTTATAATTATCAAATCTAGATATTTTTCCATTAAATAGTAAATTTATTATTCCTGTAGGACCATTTCTTTGTTTACTTATTATAATTTCTGCTATCCCCTTCATATCTGAATTATTATAATATAATTCATCTCTATATATAAACATTATAACATCTGCATCTTGTTCTATAGAACCTGATTCTCTTAAATCTGAATTTACAGGTCTTTTATCTATTCTTTGTTCTGATAATCTATTTAGTTGAGAAAGTGCTATTATTGGTATTTTAAGTTCTTTAGCTAAAAGTTTTAATGATCTTGAAATATCAGCTATTTCTAGAGCTCGATTTTCTAAATAATTTGTTGATTTCATTAATTGTAAATAATCTATCATTACTAAACTTAATCCATTATTTTTTTTATATATTCTTCTTGTTTTTGATCTAATATCAGATGGTGTTAATAAACATGAATCATCTATAAATATATTTTTTTTTTTTTTTAATATTTTAATTGTATTAGATATATTTATTCATTCTTGATATGTTAATTTTCCTGTTTTTATTTTATTTTGTTCTATTCTAGATAGAGAAGATATAATTTTCATTATAATTTGTTCTGATGACATTTCTAAACTAAATATAATTATTGGTTTTTTTTCTGACATAGATATATTTTCACATATATTTATAGCTAAAGTAGTTTTACCCATTGATGGTCTTCCTGCAATTATTATTAAATCTGATTTTTGTAATCCAAAAGTTTTTTGATTTAAATCTATATATCCTGTGTCTAATCCTATTATATTAGAATTAGGTTTTTTATATAATTTTTTTATTTTTTTTTTAGTTTTTTTTAAAATATTATATATATTTTTAGGATTTTCTATATAATTTATTTTTTTTTCAGATAATTTTAATATTTTTGATTCTGCTATATCTATAATATCTTTGTTATTTTTACCTTTTGGATTAAAACTGTTTTTAATAATTTCATTAGCTATATTTATAATTTCTCTAGAAATAGATTTTTCTTTAATAATTTCAGCATAATAATCAATATTATTTAAATTATTAATATTTTGAGAAATTTCAACTAAATAATTAAAACCACCTATTTTATTAATTATTTTATTTTTTTCTAAAGATTCTGATAGACTTATTAAGTCTATAGGTTTATATAAATTAATTAGTTTTTCCATTTCTTTAAAAATTATTTGATGAGATTTATTAAAAAAATCTTTATGGTTAATAATTTCATTTATTTTATCTCATTTATTATTATTTAATATTAATCCTCCTAATACAGATTGTTCTGCTTCTATTGAATATGGAATTATATTAATATTATTTATTTTATTTTTATTCATATTTATAATTTAATTTTATTTTATTTAAGTTTTATTTATTAATTTTATATTATTGAAAATAAATATTTAATTAATTATTTTTTTTAAAAAAGATATTAAGATATATAATAAAATATTAAAAATAAAAAAAAAATAATTTTATTAAATAATTTATTTATATATATTTTTGAATAAATAAAATTTATTATTTCCTATATATTTTTTTTTATATATTATTCATTTTTTAGGTTTTATAATTTTTTTATTATTTTTATATGTTTCTATATATATAAATCCTTTATATTTTATAATTTTTTTTTTTTTAATTAAATTAATACATTTATTTAAAATATATTTATTATTATATGGACAATCTAAAAATATTATATCGAATTTTATGTTTGAATTTTTTTTTATTCATATTAAAGAATTTATATTAATTAATTTATATTTTTTTTTTTTAATTTGTATTAAATTTTTTTTTATATTATTATATATTTTATAATTTTTTTCTAATATAAATGTAAATTTTGCTTTATTAGATAGTGATTCTATACTTAATATTGCTGTTCCTGCAAAACATTCAAGACATATTTTATTTTTTATATATTTTTTAAGTCATTCAAATAATATTTTTCTGATTATTACTAAAGTAGGTTTTAAATATTTATGTTTTATTGTATTTATTTTTTTTCCTTTTCATTTTCCTGAAATAATTTTTATATATTTTTTTTTCATATTTTATTATATATTTATAAAAAAAATATTTTATATAATTGTATTATATATATTTATTATATTATTATATATATAATGATTAATGTTACTTTTTTAAAAAAAATTAATATAAGTAATTTAAATTTTTATATATATAAAATATATTTTTTATTTTTGTTTTCTTTAGAAAGAGAATATAAATTAATTATTAGATTTTATTATTATTATGATTTAAAATCTGTTAAAAAATTTATTTTATTAAATTTAAGTTTTTTATTTTATATAATTAAAAGTTATTTTTATTATAATTTATCACAATTATATTTAACTCAAGAAGATAGTATAGATTTAATTAAATTTATAAATAAATTTAATTCTTTTTTTTGTGTTATATTAATATTTTTCGCTATTTATTTAATAAAATTTAAAATAAATAATTATATATTAAAAAATTGAAAAATAGTAAAAGTTAATATTACTAAATTTCAATGTAAATTATTTTTAAATTTATATAAAATAAAAAAAAAATTAGGTTGATTTAATAAAAAAAAAATAAATTTTATTTCTAATAAATTAAATGTTTCTAAAAAAGATATAATTAAAATAAAATTTATATTATTTAAAAAAGATATTAAAATAGATATTTTTAAAAATAATAATATTAAAAATAATAATTTTTTTTATTGAGAAGTAATAAATGATAAATATTTTAATATTGTTAATATATTAGAAAAAGAAGATTTTAAAAAATATATTTTAAATAAATTAAATTTTTCTTTAAATTTATTAGATAATAGAAGTAAATTTATAATTTTTTTTAGATGATTAAATAAAAATAGAAATAAAAAAATAATTTTAAAAAAATTAGTTAAATATTATTATATTTCTACTAAAAGAATTCATCAAATAGAAAAAAATGAAATTTTAAAAAACTTAAATTAATTTTAAAAATATAATTTATTTAATTTTATCAATAATTTTTTATATTTTATAATAGGTTAATTGTGACTACAATATTAAGTGTTAGAAGAGATAATTTAGTAGTTATGGGCGGTGATGGTCAAGCAACTTTTGGTAATACAATATTAAAAAGTAGTGTAAAAAAAGTACGTAAATTATATTCTAATAAAATTTTAGCTGGTTTTGCTGGTGGTACTGCTGATGCTTTTACTTTATTTGAATGTTTTGAAAAAAAATTAGAAATATATCATGGTCATGTTATTAAATCAGCAGTAGAATTAGCTAAAGATTGAAGAATTGATCATAATTTAAGAAAATTAGAAGCTTTATTAGCTATTACTGATATTAAATATTCTTTAATTATTACTGGAAATGGTGATATTATTCAACCTGAAAATAATATTATTGCTATTGGTAGTGGAGGTTCATATGCTCTTGCTTCTGCTAGATCTTTATTAGAAAATACTAATTTTAATGCTCGTATTATAGTAGAAAAATCTTTATCTATTTCTGCTGATATATGTTTATATACTAATCATTTTTTTACAATTAAAGAATTACATTATTAATATTTTTTTTACGGTATAATTATATGTATAGTGAAATGACTCCTAAAGAAATTGTTTATGAATTAGATAAATTTATAATTGGACAAGATAATGCTAAAAAGGCTGTAGCAATTGCTTTAAGAAATAGGTGACGTAGAATACAATTAGATGAAAATATAAGAAATGAAATTACTCCTAAAAATATTTTAATGATAGGTCCTACAGGAGTTGGAAAAACAGAAATTGCTAGAAGATTAGCTAAATTAAGTAATTCTCCTTTTATAAAAGTAGAAGCTACTAAATTTACAGAAGTAGGTTACGTTGGAAAAGAAGTTGATTCTATTATACGTGATTTAGTAGATTATGCTATTAAAATGATTAAAAATAATATAATAAAAATTAATTTTTTAAAAGCAAAAAAAATTGCAGAAAAGCGTATATTAAAAATATTATTAAATAATTTAGATAAAAAAAATAATAGTAAAGAATATATTGATAAAAAAAAAATATTTTCATCTAAATTATGTAAAGGAGAATTGGATAATAAAGAGATAGAAATTAATATTAATGAACCGTCTTTAGGTATTGAGATAATGTCCCCCCCTGGTATGGAAGAAATGACTAATCAATTACAAACTATATTTCGTAATTTAAGTAGTAAAAAAAAAAAAATTCGTAGATTAAAAATAAAAAATGCTATAGATTTATTAATTGAAGAAGAATCTAATAAATTAATTAATTTTAATGATATTAAAAGAAAAGCTATAAATTTAGTAGAACAACAGGGAATAGTTTTTATTGATGAAATAGATAAAATTTGTAAAAGAGGTGAATTTACTGATTCTGGAGTATCTAGAGAAGGTGTTCAAAGAGATTTATTACCTTTAGTAGAAGGATGTACTATATCTACTAAATATGGTGTTGTTAGAACTGATTATATATTATTTATAGCTTCTGGTTCTTTTCAATTTTGTAGTCCTTCTGATTTAATTCCTGAATTACAAGGTAGATTACCTATTAAAGTTAAATTAAAAGCATTAACTACAAATGATTTTGAAAGAATATTAGTAGAACCTGATATATCTATTACTTTTCAATATAAAAAGTTATTAGCAGTAGAAGGAGTAGAAATTATTTTTACTAAAGATGGTATAAAATGTTTAGCAGATATTTCTTGAAAAATTAATGAAAATACAGAAAATATTGGTGCTAGAAGGTTACATACTGTATTAGAAAAATTAATGGAAGATATATCTTATAATGTAAATTTTTATAAAAATAAATCTATTTTAATAGATATAAAATATGTTAAATCTAAATTAAATAATTTAATTACAAATGAAGATTTAAGTAAATTTATATTATAAAAAATAAGTTGTTTTATAGTAATTATATAATTTTTTATAGTAAGTATATATATAAATAAATATATATATTATTTTTTTATATTTTATATTATATATAAATATATTTAATAATTATTTTTTTATATTTTATTATAATATAAAAAATTTATTTATTATATATTATTATATATAATTTTATTATTAAATAATTATTTTTTTTTATAAAAAAAATATTTTTATTAAAAAAAAAATAATATTAATTAATTATATTTTTTTTATTAATATTTACAAAATAAATATTATAATATATACTATATGATAATTAGAAAATGAAATAGAAATATTGCATTATCTATTGCTAAAAGTGAGGGTATAAATTTAAATATTTCTCATTGGAGAATAATATTTTATATTAGATTTTTTTATTTTAAATATAAAATTATTCCCAATATTAGAAATTTATTAAATTATTTAAATAATAAATTTAATAAAAAATATGATGGTATATATTTATTTAAATTATTTCCTAAGGGTTTTAATAGACAAATTATTAAAATAACTTGTTTACCTGAAAATATTCAATGTTTTTAATATTTTATAAATTATATATATGAAAAAAAAAATTCATCCTAAAATGTTTTTATTAAAAGTAGTTTGTTCATGTAATAATATTATGTATATTTATACAACTATAAAAAAGAATTTCTCTGTAGATGTATGTTATAAATGTCATAGTTTTTATACTGGAAAACAAAAAATTTCTAATACTAAAGGTAGAATAGAAAATTTTAAGAAAAAATTTAGTAAAATAAATTATAATTAATATTATACAATTTTTATTGTAACACCTAGATTTTTAAATTTTTCAATTATATTTTCATAACCTCTATATATATAATTTACATAATTAATTGTTGTTTTTCCATAAGCTATACAACCAGCTAATATTAATGTAGCTGCATTTCTTAAATCTGTTGAATTAATTTTTTTACCTATTATATTTTTTATTCCATTACATATAATTATATTTTTAATAATATGTATTTTTGTTCCCATTTTATTTAATTCATATATATGATTAAATCTTTCTTTAAATATATTTTCTTTTATATAACTTTTACCTATAGATAAAGCATTTAGTAATGTGAATTGAGGTTGTAAATCAGTAGGAAAACCTGGATATGGATTAGTAATTATATTTACAGGTTTAATATTTTTGTTTCTCATATCTATTGTAATATAATCTTTTTTAATTTTTAATTTAGCTCCAGTTAATAATATTTTTTTTAATATATTTTTTATTGTATATAAATTTATATTATAACATGTTATTTTACTTTTACATATTATACTTGCTATTAAATATGTACCTGTTTCTATTCTATCTGATAATATTGTATATATTGTAGAAGTTAATTTTTTAACTCCATTAATATATATATTATTATTTTTTATTTGTATTTTAGATCCTATTTTATTTAAAAAATTAATAGTTTCAATTATTTCAGGTTCTTGTGCACAATTTTTTATTATAGTTATACCAGGAATTAATACTGATGCTAATATAGCTGTTATAGTTGCACCTACACTAATTTTTTTAAATTGTATAATATTATTTTTAAGTTTTTTTATTTTACCTATTATAAAATTATTTTTAAATTTTATATTTATGCCAAGACATTTTAAAGCATATATATGTAAATCTATTGGTCTTTTTCCTATATTACATCCTCCAGGTATTTTTAATTTTATTTTTTCGCATCTTATTATTATTGTAGCTAATAATCATATAGATGCTCTTATTTTATTTATTGAATTAAAAATTATATTTGTATTATTTATATATTTTGCATTTATAATAAAAGAATTTTTATTTTGTTTAACTTTTACTCCTAATTTTTTAAATATTTTTATAGTTATATATATATCTTTTAATAAAGGTATATTATTTATTTTTATTTCTTCTTTACTTAATAAACAACTAAATAATATTGGTAAAGAAGAATTTTTAGATCCAGATATTTTTATTTCTCCATTTAATTTATTTGGACCATATATAATAAATTTTTTTTTATTCATTTATTTTTTTATATTTTAATATATTAATAGTTTTTTTTTTATTTTTTTTAATAAGTTAGTATTTTATTTTTAAGAAAATTATATTTTATTTTTTATAATATTATATATATAATATATATATATATATTTAATATTTTATTTATAAATTTTTATATTTATTATTTATATTTTTTTTATTTTACATTTAATATTATTTTATTTTAATAATAAACTATTTAATAGTTTACTATTTTTTAATTAAATTATATATATATTAAAAATATATTATATAAATATATTTTTTTATTTTAATATATTAATTTAATTTTTATAATAATTTTATTTTTTTATATTTTATTTATATAATTAATTAATTTTTTTTAATATTTTTATAATAAATATATTATTATTTATTTTTTTATTTTTTTTATAATTATTTTTTTAAATATATTTTATTTTAAATCATATTATTTTATAATATTATATATTTTTATATAAAAAAAAGTTAATTTTAGGTTTTATATGTTATATAAATATTATCCTCCTTTTTTAAAGGATATATCTGATTTTTTAAATATTAAAAAAGATGGAATTTACGTAGATTGTACATTTGGTTGTGGAAAACATTCTTTACAAATATTAAAAAATTTAAATTCATATGGTAGATTATATTCTTTTGATTGTGATATAAATTCTATCAATTTAGGAAAAAAAATTATTAATGATAATCGTTTTACTTTAATTCATGATAATTTTAATAATATTAAATATCATTTATGTAATTTAAATTTAAAAAATAATATAAATGGTATTATTTATGATTTAGGTATGTCTTCAATACAATTAGATGATTTTAAAAGAGGATTTTCTTTTTTAAGAAATGGACCTTTAGATATGAGAATGAATCAAAATATAGGTTATCCATTAAAATATTGGATTAATAAAATAAGTAAAAAAAATATTTATAAAATTTTAAGAAAATATAGTGAAGATTATTTATATAAAAAAATAGCTAATAAAATTATTTATTTTAGAGAATTTAAAAAATTTAATACTACTTTTGATTTATCAAATATTATTGATAAAGTTACTAAAAAATATAAAAATTATAAAACTAAAGCTAGAATATTTCAAGCATTTAGAATTTTTATTAATAATGAATTAGATTTTTTAAAAAATAGTTTATATTTATCTTATAAATTACTTTGTCATAAAGGTAGATTAGTAGTAATTAGTTTTAATTCTTTAGAAGATAGAATAGTTAAAGAATTTATTAAAATTAAAAGTAATATTAATTATAGAATAATTAATGATATTCCTTTAACTTTTAAAGAGATTAAAAAAATTAATAATATTAGAATGAATAATTTAGGTAAATTTAAACCTTCTGAAAAAGAAATTTTAATAAATCCTAGAATTAGGAGTGCTTTATTAAGGGTTGCTGAAAAAATATAATTTATATAGGTGTTTATTTGAAAAAATATATTTTAAATAAAATTTTATCTAGATATATGAATATAGATAAATTACCAGATATTTATATATCAAGTATAAAAAATGATAGTCGTTTAGTAAAAAAAGGAGATTTATTTATAGCTCTCAAAGGATATTATTTAAATGGAAGAGATTTTATTAAAGAAGCTATAAATAAAGGTGCAATATGTGTATTAACATATTCAAATATAAATAAAAATTATTATATATATAATATTAAATATAAAGTTTATTTTTTTTATATTTTAAATTTGGATATTTATTTATCTGATATTTCAGGTTTTTTTTATGATCATCCTAGTAAGAAAATGTTATTGTTAGGAGTTACTGGTACAAATGGTAAAACTACAATAGTAAATATTAGTTCTTATTGAGTTTATTTATTAGGTTATAAAAGTGCTATTTTAAGTACTATAGGTAATGGTTTTATAAATAATTTATATAGCTCATTGAATACTACGGAATCAGCTATAAATATTCAACGTTGATTGTATCATTTTTATAAAAAATTTTGTAAATTTGTTTCAATTGAAGTATCTTCTCATGCTTTAATACAAAATCGTGTTAAATCTTTATATTTTTCTTCAGTTGTATTTACTAATTTAACTTTAGATCATTTAGATTTTCATTTAAATTTTAAAAAATATGAATTAGCTAAATGAAAACTTTTTTCAGAATTTAATGTAAAAAATTTAGTTATTAATATTGATGATTATATAGGATTTAAATGGTTTAGAAATATTTCAAATAAATATGTTATACCTGTAACATTTAATAAAGAATATATTATATATTTTAAATATAGATGGTTATTAATTAAAAAAATAGAAGTATATGGTTTTTTAAAAAAAATATATTTTAATTCTTTTTGAGGTAATCATGTATTAAATGTATTTTTATTAGGTAAATTTAACATAATGAATATTATATTAAGTTTTGTTTCTTTATTATCTTTAGGTTTTAATATTTTAGATTTAATTAATGTTAGTAAATATTTATATTTACCTATAGGTCGTATGGAACTATTTATTAAAAAAAAAAAACCTTTAGTAATTATTGATTATGCTCATACTCCTGATGCTTTTAAAAATATTTTATTAGAAACTAAAAAATTTTGTTTAGGTAAATTATGATGTATTTTTGGATGTACAGGAAATAGAGATAAAAGTAAAAGAAGTTTAATTGGATATTTAGTAAAGAAATATTCTGATTATGTAATAATTACTAATGATGATTTATATAATGAAGATGAAAATTCTATATTAAATGATATTAAATTAGGTATTAATGATTATAATGATGTATATATAATTTTAGATCGTGTTTTGGCAATAAAATTTTCTTTGCAAAATGCTAATAGTAAAGATACTATACTTATATTGGGTAAAGGACATGAAAATTTTATTTTTTTAAAAAAAAATAAAATAATTTATTCTGATAGAAATTTAGTTAATAAAATATTAGGTTAATTTTTATGAAATATTTTGATTTATTAACAATATCTTATATTATTAATGGTAAATTATATGGAAAAAATATATATATTAATAATATATGTATAGATACTCGTAGTAAAAATATTATTAATTCTTTGTTTATTGTTATTAAGGGTAATTATAAAATTGATTTTTTATGTTTTAATGCTATTAAAAATGGAGCTTTAGCTTTATTATTAGAAAATTATTTATATATATATAAAATTCCTCAAATTATTGTTAATAATACTAAAGTAGCTTTAGCAAAAATATCTAGATGATTGAGAAAAAAAAATTTTAATACTAAATTTATTTCTGTAACTGGTAGTACAGGTAAAACTTCTGTAAAGGAAATTTCTGTAAATATTTTAAAACAATCTGGTAAAACTTTATATAATATTTATAATTTTAATAATGATATAGGAATTTCTATGACATTATTAAATTTACAATATTTTAAATATAAATATGTTTTTTTAGAATTAGGATGTGATAAAATAGGTGATATTAATTATTTATCTAAAATTGTTTTACCCGATATTTCTTGTTTAACTAATATTTCTATATCTCATTTAAATGGTTTAAAGAATATAATAAATATTATATTAGAAAAAGGTAAGATATTTAAATATTTATCAAATTATGGTTATGCTTTAATTAATATTGATTATTATTATTATAGTTATTGAAAAAAATATTTATTTAATAAAAATGTTGTTTTATTTTCTTTATGAAATTGTTTATATACTAAAGTTTTTATAACTAATTTAAATATTAATATACATGGTAGTAGTTTTATATTACATACAGATTTTGGTAAAAAAAATATATTTTTAAAATTATTGGGTATACATAATGTTATAAATTCTTTATTATCAGTTAATTTGTCTTTATTATTAGGTATAAGTTTAAAGGATATTGAAATAGGTTTAAATAGTTGTCTTCCTATTAAAGGAAGATTATATCCTATATTTTTAAAAAAAAATAAAATTATTTTAAATGATTCATATAATTGTAATCCTAGATCTTTATATTATAGTTTAATTTTTTTAGAAAAATGTTTAGGATATAAAGTATTAGTAATTAGTGATATGTCTGAATTAAATTATATGTCTATTTATTATCATAAATATATTGGTATATTAATTAAAAGATTTTTTAATATTAATAAAGTATTAAGTATCGGTAAATTTAGTTATTTAATTAGTAAATATAGTTTGATAGGTGAACATTATAAAAATTTTAATGATTTATTATTTAGAATTAAATATTTGTTTAATATTTATGATGAAATTATTTTTTTAATTAAAGGTTCAAGAATTTTTAATATGGATAAAATTATTAATTTAATGTAATTTTTAAGGTTTAAAATATGTTTTATATTTTTTTAATTTATTATTGTTTATTTCCTTTAATTGTATCTTTTATTATTTCATTTATTTTAAATAAATATTTAATATTTATTTTAAATAAATTTAAAGTTTATCAAAATGTTCGTATAGTTAGATATAAATATAATATATATAAAAATAATGTTCCTACAATGGGAGGTATAATAATTTTATTTATTTTATTTTTTTTATTATTATTTTTTTTTATTATTAAAGTATTAAATATTTATATATTTAATATTTTTATATTTTTTATATTAAATTCTTTATTGGGTTTATTAGACGATTACATTAAATGTTATTCAGTAAATTGTAATGGTTTATCTATATTAAATAAATATTGTTTTCAATCTTTTATATCTATTTTATATATATATATTATATATAATAATAATTTTTATTTTAATTATATATATAAATATAATTTAAATTTTTTATATATTATATTATGATATTTTTTGTTAATAGGTACTTCTAATTCTGTTAATCTTACAGATGGTTTAGATGGATTGGTAGTTTTACCTTTAATATTAAATTTTTTATTTTTATTTATAGTTAGTACATATTATTATTATAATTATTTAAATTTTATTTTTATTAAATATTTAATTATTTTAATTAGTGTTGTATTAGGATATTTAATATCTTTTTTATATTATAATTTTTATCCAGCTAAAATTTTTTTAGGTGATACTGGTTCTTTATCTTTAGGTTTTTTATTAGGTTCATTATATATATTTTTTAATAAAGAATTTTTTTTAATATTAAATGGTTTTGTTTTTATAATTGAGGTTTTATCTGTTATTTTACAAATTATATGATATAAATTATTTAATAAAAGAATTTTTTTAATGTCTCCTATTCATCATCATTTTGAAAAATTAAATTTTATTGAAGTAAATATAGTTTTTTGTTTTTGATTATTATCATTAATGTGTTTTATAATTTCTTTATTTTTATTTTTAAAAATTTATGTATATATATAAAAAAAAAAAAATATTAGTTTTAGGAGCTGGATTAACTGGTTTATCATGTATAAATTATTTTATATCATTAAATATTTTTCCTAAATTAAATGATTCTAGAAATTTAAATATTAATATTGTACCTAATGGTATAGAATTTTTTTTTGGCAAATTTAATAAATATTGGATATTGAATTCAGATTTAATAATTATTAGTCCTGGTATAAATTCTTATCACCCTTATATTTTAGAAGCTAAAAAAAAAAAAATAGAAATAATTAATGATATAGAATTATTTTGTAGAGAAGTAGTAAATAAAAAAATAATTGCTGTTACTGGAACTAATGGTAAAACTACTGTTGTAAGTTTATTGTTTAAAATTTTTAAATCATATAATTTAAATGTATCTTTAGGTGGTAATATAGGTGTTCCTGTTTTAAATTTATTAACTAATAATAGTGATATATATATATTGGAACTTTCTAGTTTTAATTTAGAATATGTTTTTTCTTTAAAAACTACTTGTTCTGTTATTTTAAATGTTACATATGATCATATGGATAGATATCCAAACGGATTTTATGATTATTTATATACTAAATTTAAAATTTTTAATAATTCTGAATATAGTATTATATCTTATAAAGATAAAAAATCTTTATTTAAAAATTTTTTTGATAATTCTATAATTACTTTTGGTATAAATTATGGTGATTATAATTTAAATATAATTAAAGATTATTTATATTTTAATTGTTTAAATAATAATTGTATTAATATTAATAAAATTAATCTTAAAGGTATTAATAATTATATAAATATTCTTGTTGTTATTTGTATTTGTAAAATATTTAATATACCTGAAAAAAATATTTTATATAAAATTAGTAATTTTAGTAATTTACCACATAGATTTAATATAGTATGTAAAAAAAAAGGTGTTTTATGAATAAATGATTCTAAATCTACTAATATAGGTAGTGTTATATCAGCTTTGAATAATTTTAATAATATTAAAGGTAAAATTTGATTATTAATGGGAGGAGATGATAAAAAAGTAGATTTTAATAATTTTTTAAAACCTTTTTTATTAAACTTTAATAATTTATTAATTTGTTGTTTTGGTAAAAGTAAAGAAAAAATATATAATTTAATTCCGAATATTTCTTATAAATTTGATATTTTAGAAAATGTTTTTAAATATATTTTTGATAAAGTAAAATATAATGATATTGTTTTATTTTCTCCTGCTTGTTCTAGTTTAGATCAATATAAAAATTATGAAGAAAGAGGTGAAGATTTTATAAATTTAGTTAATAAATATAAATAATTTTTATATTATGTTATTATTAAATTATAATATGAAAATTAAACGTTTAATGATTATAACTGGTGGAACAGGTGGTCATATTTTTCCCGGTTTAGTTATTGCTAAATATTTTAAAAATATATATTGTAATGTAAAATGAATAGGTGTTTCTAATAGATTAGAATCTATTTTAGTTCCTAAAAATAATATAGATATTGATTATGTTGATATACCTATATTTAATAATTTAAATTTTATAAAAAAAATTTTTAGTATATCTTTATTTTATAAATCTATATATTTAATAATAAAAAAAATAAGGGAATGAAAACCTGATTTAGTATTAGGTTTTGGTGGATATATATCTTTTTTTGGTATATTATCTTCTTGAATTTGTAAAGTGCCTACTATGATTCATGAACAAAACTCAGTTGTAGGATTGTCTAATAAAATTTTATATTATATTTCTGATAAAGTAGTACAGGCTTTTCCTAATACTTTTAATAATAAAGTTAAAACAGTTGGTAATCCAATTAGAGAAAATATATTATCTATTTTACCTCCTTTTAAAAGATTTATTAATCGTACTAATAATATAAATATATTAATTATAGGTGGTAGTCAAGGAAGTAATGTAATTAATAACGTTATATTAGATGTAGTTAAAATATTATATAGAAATAAATATTTTTTTTTTCATCAAACTGGTATTAATTATTACAATAAATTTTTAAATTTTAAAAATAAATTTAATTTTAAAAATTATTTTTGTACTAGTTTTATTTATGATATTAGAAAAGCTTATATTTGAGCAGATTTAATTATATGTAGATCTGGAGCTTTAACTATAAGTGAAATTAGTTCTATAGGTTTAGCATCTATATTAATACCTTATATTCATAAAGATAATCATCAATATTGAAATGCAAAAATTTTATTAGATAAAAATGCTGCAATAATAATAAATGAAAATAAATTAAATAAAGAATATTTATCTAAAATAATATTAAATTTAAGTAGAGAAAAATTATTATATATGTCTAATATGGCATATTGTAGAAAATTAAAATATAGTAATAAAAAATTTATAAGAGAGATGTATAAAATATAATTAAAATTAATATTTTATGAGAATAATTTAGTGAATAAAAATAATTTGTTTTTAAATATAAATAAAAGTAAATTTATTATACATTTTATAGGTATTGGTGGTAATGGAATGTTTTCTATTGCAGAATATATGTTATTATCTGGATATAATATTACTGGATCTGATATTTATTTTAATAATAAAATTTATTATTTGTTAGGTTTAGGTGTTAAAATTTATAATAATCATTCTAGTAAAAATGTTTTAGATGTTAATCTTGTTGTATATTCTTCAGCAATAAATATTTTAAATTGTGAAATTGTTTCTGCTAAAATATGTGGTATTCCTGTAATATCTAGAATAGAAATGTTATATGAATTAATAAAATATAATAATTTAATAACTATTATTGGTAGTCATGGAAAAACAACTACTTGTTCTTTAATTTTTGATTTATTATTTTATAATAATATTAAAGTTAATTGTATTAATGGTGGAAATATTAAATCAATCAATTCTTATATTTATTTATCTGATAGTAATTTATTTTTATTAGAATTAGACGAAAGTGATGGTAATTTTTTATTAGTAAAACCTACAATAGTTGTTTTAACTAATATAGATAATGATCATTTAAATAATTATAATAATAATATTGATAATTTAATTAGTTATTTTATTTGTTATCTTAGAAGTGTTCCATTTTATGGTTATATTATTGCTTGTATAGATAATTTTTATATTAGAAAAATATTAGATAATAATTTTTTTAATACTAATATTATTACCTATGGATTTAGTAATGATTCAAATTTTAGAATAAATAATTTAAAAAATAAAAATAATAAAAATTATTTTAGTTTATTTTATAAAAATCATAAATATAATTTTATTACTAATATGTTTGGAAAACATAATATTTTAAATATTGTATCTTCTATTTGTTTATTTTCTATTTTTAGTAAAATAGATTATTTAAATATACAAAAGTTTTTATATTTATTTAAGGGAGTTTGTAAAAGGTCAGAAGTTATAGGTGAATATTCTTTTAGTTATAAAAAAAAAAATTATAATAATATTTTATTTATATTAGATTATGGTCACCATCCTACTGAAATAAAATATACTTTAAATGGTATACATAAGTTTTGATTAAATAGAAGAATAATATCTATATTTCAACCACATAGATTTAGTCGTACTAAATTATTAATTAATGAATTTAGTAAAGTTTTAATTAAATTAGATATATTATTATTATTAAATATTTATTCTGCTAATGAAAATAATAATTATACTATTAATAGTAATATTTTATTAAATAATATGTATGATATATATCATTATAAAAATTGTATTTTTATAGATAATATAAAATTTATTAATATATATTTGTTAAAGATTATTAGAAATAATGATATTTTATTGTTTCAAGGTGCAGGAGAAACTGATATTTTTTTATTAAATTTTCTTAATAAATATATAAAATAATTATTAATTATATGAATATTAAAAATGTTGTTATATTATTTGGTGGTACTTCTAATGAAAGAAGTATTTCTATAAAATCAGGTTATAGTATTTATAATATTTTATTAAAAAAAAATATAAATGTTTTTCCTATTGATATGAAATATTTTTTTTTAAAAGATTTTTTAAAACTTAAAATTGATAAAGTTTTTATATCTTTACATGGTAAATTAGGTGAAGATGGTACCATCCAAGGGATGTTAGATTTTTTAAATATTCCTTATACAGGTAGTGGAGTATTTACTTCTTCATTAGCAATTAATAAACATAAAACTAAAATTTTTTTAAGTAATTTTAAAATTAATGTGTTACCAGATATATTTTTAAATTATTTTTTTTTATATAAAAAAAATATTTTTAGTTTATTTAATTTTATTAAATATAAATTAAGTTTACCTTTTTTATTAAAACCTAATTGTAATGGATCAAGTATAGGAATTAAATTAATAAATAACATTTTAGATTTTAAAAAATATTTTAAATTTAATAAATATATAAATTATGATAATATTATAGCTGAAAAATATATTCTTGGTCAAGAATATACTGTTTCTGTATTAGATGGTGTAGTATTATGTCCTTTAAAAATTATTTATAATAATTTTATTTTTAGTTTTAATAAAAAATATAAATCTAAAAATATTTATTATTCTAGTATTATTAATAATTTTATAAGAAAAAAATTAATTAATATTTCATTATCAATATGAAATATTTTAGATTGTAAAGGTTGTGTAAGAATAGATTATATTGTTGATAAAGATCATAAAATATGATTTTTAGAAATTAATACTATTCCTGGTATGACTACTAATAGTTTAGTACCTATATCTGCATCTTTTTCAGGTATTACTTATACTAATTTAATATTTAAAATATTAAATTCTAATTAATTTAATTTTTTTTATATTATATATTTATTTAATAATTTTATTTTATATTATAATAATTTTTTTTATTTTTATGTCTTTTATTTTTTTTTTTATTTTTTTTATATTTTTTTTTAAAAAAAATTTATATTTTTTTTTATTTGTTTTAATATATAATTTATTTTTTGAAATATTAAGTATTTTATAAGTATATTTTTTTTTTTTTGGTATATATTTTATTATATTTTTATTTATTTTATTAATTATATTGCTTTTTTTTATTAAAGAATTTAATTTATTTGTATTATTTATAATATTTATGATTAATTTTGGTTTTTTATTTTTCATTATTATATTTTAATATATAATATATTTATATTTTATTTATATTTTTAAAGTTTATTAATTTTATCATATTTATATATATTATGTTTATTAAATTGTTTTCTTATTTTTTTTTTAACAAAAATGAAAAAAAAATATCTTTCTATAATAATATTATAGAAAATATTAATTTTTTAGAAAAGAAATTTTCTGCATATAGTGATAATAAAATTAAAAATAATACTATTTTATTTCGTAAATTATTATTATTAAATAATGATATTAATATTTTATTACCAAAAATATTTGCAAATATTTATGAAGCTATAAAAAGAGTATTAGGAATAAAATTATTTAATGTTCAATTATTAGGAGCATTATCTTTATATGATGGTAATATTATAGAAATGAAAACTGGTGAAGGTAAAACAATTACTGCTACTTTACCAGCTTATTTATATTCTATATTAGGTAAAAGTGTTCATATAATTACTATAAATGATTATTTAGCAAAAAGAGATTGATTAAATAATAGTAAAATTTTTGAATTTTTAGGTTTAAAAACAGGTCTTAATTTATCTGGTATGTCTATATTAGAAAAAAAAAAAGCTTATTTATCTGATATTACTTATGGAACTAGTAGTGAATTTGTTTTTGATTATTTAAGGGATAATATGATTTTATGTAAAAAAGATAAAGTACAATTAAAAAAATTATATTATGTTATCTTAGATGAAATTGATTCTATTTTAATAGATGAAGCTAGAACTCCTTTAATAATATCTGAACCTAATGATAATGATTTAAATTTATATAATTATATAAATGAAATAGTTTTAAAATTAAATTATAAAAAAGATTTTATAGTTAATATAAAAAATAATCAAGTTTATTTAACTGATAAAGGAATTTTAAATGTAGAAAAATTATTAATTGAAAATAATATAATTAATAAAGAAGAAATTTTTTATTCTTTTAAAAATATTAATATTATGCATAATGTAATTTCTTCTTTAAAAGCTAATTATTTATATAAAAAAAATGTTGATTATTTAGTATATAATAATGAAATAATAATTATAGATGAAAATACTGGAAGAATGGTTCCTGATAGAAGGTGATCTGATGGTTTACATCAAGCTATTGAAGCTAAAGAAAAAGTAAAAATAAAAAATGAAAATAAAATATTAGCTTCTATAACTTTTCAAAATTATTTTAAACTTTATAAAAAAATATCTGGTATGACTGGTACAGCAGTTACTGAATCTTCTGAGTTTAATATTATTTATGGTTTAGATACTATAATTATACCTACTAATAAAATAATGAGACGTAGAGATAAAGATGATGTAATATTTTTAAGTAATAAAGAAAAAGAAAAAGCAATTATAGATGATATAAAATTTAGATATAATAAAAAACAACCTGTATTAATAGGTACTACTTCTATTGAAAAATCTGAATATTTATCTTCTAAATTACATAAATTAAATATTAAACACAATGTTTTAAATGCTAAATATCATGCTGAAGAAGCTAATATTATTTCACAAGCTGGTAAATTAGGTTCTGTTACCATATCAACTAATATGGCTGGAAGAGGTACAGATATAATTTTAGGAGGTAATTTATTAAATGATTTTATAAATATAAAAAAAAAAAATAATATTAAATTAAATTTAATAAAAAAAAAATGAAAAAAAAATCATGATTTAGTAATTTCATTAGGAGGATTATATATTATAGGTACTGAAAAATATGAATCTAGAAGATTAAATGATCAATTACGAGGTAGATCAGGTAGACAAGGAGATCCTGGTTCTTCTATTTTTTATATTTCTTTAGATGATGATTTAATGAAATTATTTTGTCCTAAAGGTATGGTTTATTTTATGCGAAAATTAGGTATTAAATATGGTGAATGTATTCAACATCCTTGATTAACTTACTGTATTAAAAATGCTCAAAAAAAAATTGAATCTCGTAATTTTTATATACGTAAACAACTTTTAGAATATGATAATATTTATAATAATCAAAGAAAAATATTTTATTTAAAAAGAAATAAAATTCTTAATACTAAAAATATTTTTTTAGAAATTAGATTTATTATTAAAAGTTTTGTTAGGAAATTAATTTATTTAAATTTTTATAATAATTATTTATTTAATAAATGTTTAAATAATTTAAATTTATATAATTTAAATTTATTTTTTAATGAGTATAATTATATTAAAATATGTTTTTTTTTATTTAAAAAGGTTGTTTGTATATATAATAATAAATGTTTTTTTAATAAAAAAAAAATTGCTATTTTATATAAGAATATAATATTAATTACATTAGATTTTTTTTGAAAAGAATATTTATATGTTGCTGATAATTTAAAAGAAAATATAAATCTTTATTTTTATGCACAAAGAGATCCTAAACAAGAATATAAAATAAAATCTTTTTATATTTTTGATAAATTAATAAATAATTTTTATTATGAAGTTATTAGAATTTTTTTAAATTTACCTAAAGATTGTAATAAAATTTTTAAAATAATGAATATATATAATGTTTGTTTTTAAAGAAATATATATGTAAATAATATTTATAATTTATTATAAATAATATTTAATATTTTAAAAAAATAATATTATAATTAATGTTAATTATATTAATAATATATTAAAATTAAATAAATTATTTGTTTTAATATTGTTTAAATTTTCTATAATAAAAAAAAAAATATTTTGTAAAATATTGATAATTAATTTATATGTATTATTCTCACATTAATTTATCTCTTAAATGGAGACCAAAATATTTTAAAGATTTTATTGGTCATAATAAAATTATTGAAATATTATTAAATAGTATAAAATATAAAAAAATTAGTAATTGTTATTTGTTTTATGGACATCATGGTGTAGGTAAAACTAGTTTGGCTCGTATTTTTTCTAAAAGTTTGAATTGTATTAATGGAATAAAAAAAGAATTTTGTGGTAAATGTAATAATTGTATTAATATAGATTTATGTAAAGCTTCTGATGTTATAGAAATTGATGCTGCTTCTCGTACTAAAATAGATGATATAAAAGAATTATTAGATAAAATATGTTATTTACCTATTTGTATGAGGTATAAAATATATATTATAGATGAAATTCATATGTTATCTCGTTATAGTTTTAATTATTTATTAAAAATTTTTGAAGAAACTCCTAAACATGTTAAATTTATTTTAGCTACTACTGAAATTAATAAAATACCTGATACTATATTATCTAGATGTATTTTATTTCATTTAAAATCTTTAAAAAAAAATGAAATATTTAATAGAATTAAATATATTTTATTAAAAGAGAAAATTATATTTAATGAAGATATTATTAATTTAGTTTCTATTCAGTGTAATGGTAGTATGAGAGATGCTTTGATGTTTTTGGATCAATTAATTATTATTAATAATAAAAATAATATATCTTTAAATGATGTTTATTCAGTTTTAGATATGGTTAATGATAATTTAGTATTTTTGTTAATTAAATATTTATTTTTAAAAAATACTAGAATTTTTTTTTTATTAAATAAAATTAATAATTTAAATGTTAATTATAATAATTTTTTAGATTCTTTAATTAATAAATTACATATTATTTACTTATTATTAATTTTTCCTAAGTATATTAATTTTTTAAAAAAAAAAAATAAAGATTTAAAAAAATTTTTATTTTTTATAGATTTTATTAATTTAAAAGATATAATTTATTATTATAAATTATTTTTATTAGGTAAAAAAAATATTTTTTTATCTTATAATAAAAATATAGTTTTTGAATTTTATGTTTTACGTGCGTTTATATATAAAAATAATTATAAATTTATAAAAAAATATTAGTGGTATTTATATTTTTTTTTATATTTTTATTTTTTTAAAAAAAGATATTATTTAGGTAATTATAAATGAAAAAAAATATTTATAAATTTAAATCTGAAATAAAACAACTTTTAAATATAATGATTAATTCTTTATATTCTAAAAAAGATATATTTTTAAGAGAATTAATTTCTAATTCATCTGATGCTATAGATAAATTAAGATTTTATTATATTAATACTAAATATAGTAAAATAGATGATACTAAATTTAATATCAAAATTTTTATTAATGATAATAATTTAGTTATTAGTGATAATGGAATAGGTATGACTAAGGAAGAATTAATTAATAATTTAGGAAGTATAGCAAAATCAGGTACTAAAAATTTTTTAAAGAGTATTCTTAATAGAAAAAAAAAAGATTCTAATTTAGATTTAATAGGTCAATTTGGAGTTGGTTTTTATTCATCTTTTATGGTAGCTAATAAAGTTTCAGTTTATACTAAATCAATAATGGATAAAAATGGTTGATTATGAATTTCAGATGGTCAAGGTAAATATACAATTGATGAATATAATAAAGATAATTTAGGTACTGATATATTTTTAGAAATTAAAGATTCTTGTAAAGAATTTTTAAATATAGATTTTATAAATAAAATAATAATTAAATATTCTAATCATATAAATGTTCCTATATTAGTAAAAAAAATAGATAAGAAAAATAATAATTATATTTGAAAAAAAATTAATATTTCCGATGCATTATGGATAAAAGATAAATCTAATATTTCTGATAAAGAATATATTAAATTTTATTATTCTATTAATCCTAATTTAGGAGATCCTTTAATTTGATCCCATAATAAAGTAGAAGGTAAAAATGATTACATAAATTTAATTTATATACCTAATACTTCTCCTTGAAATATTTGAAATAGAGATGAATATAAAAATGGAATAAAATTATATATTAATAGAGTTTTTGTAATGAAGGGTATTAATAAAATAATACCTTATTATTTGCGTTTTGTACAAGGTATTATAGATACAAATAATTTGTCTTTAAATATTTCTAGAGAAATTTTGCAGGATAGTAATTTTATAAATGTATTACGTTTATCTTTAACTAATAGAATATTAAAATTATTAAGTATTCTTTCTGAAAATAAAGAAAAGTATAATATTTTTTGAAAAGAATTTGGTAATATTTTTAAAGAAGGTTTAGCAGAAGATGAAAATAATCGTTATAAAATATCTTTATTATTGAGATTTTGTTCTACTTTTTATAATGAAGAAAATAAATTAGTATCTTTAGAAGATTATTTAAATAGAATGTTACCTGGTCAAGATAAAATATATTATATTATTTCAGATAATTTTTTATCAGCTGTTAATAGTCCTCATTTAGAAATTTATCGTAAAAAAAAAATAGAAGTATTATTAATGTTTAATAGAATTGATGAATGAATGATGTCTTATTTATTAGATTTTAAAAATATTAAATTTTTTTCTATAAATAAAAATGATATTAATGAAAGTAATATATTAACTTTAGAAAAATCTAATATTCATACTTTGAATGATAAGAATTCTTTAATTTTTTTATCTAAAGTTAAAAATATTTTATTAGATAAAGTTAAAGATGTTAAATTTACTAATAAATTAGATATATATCCAGTTGTAGTAACTACTTCTACTAATGAAATGAGTACTCAGATGTCAAAATTATTATCTTCTGTAGGTAAGAATGTTCCTAAAATAAAATATTTATTTGAAATTAATCCTAATCACATTTTAATTAAATATATAATTAGTATTAATGATGATAATTTATTAAAAAAATGAATATATTATTTATATAATCAAGCTATATTAATTGAAACTAATTATTTAGATAATTCTTCTAAATTTATAAATTTAATAAATGATTTATTATCTATGTTAATAATTAAATAAAGTCTTATATTAATATTATTTATAAGTTTATTTTATAAAAAAAATTATTATTATTTTATATTAAATATAATTTTATAAAAATAAATTATTATAAATAATATTAATTTTTTTAAAAATTTTATTTAAAATTTATTTTTTTTATTTTTTTTAATATTTTATTATATAATTTATTATTTTTTTTTAAATAATTACATGAATTATATTTTCCTTGTCCTAAATTAATATTTTTATAATAATATCAAGAAGATTTTTTTTTAATTAAATTATATTTAATTGCTGTATTAATTAAATCTTCTGTTTTATTTATACCTTCATCATATAAAATTTGAAATTCTGTTTGTTTAAATGGAGCAGATAATTTATTTTTTACTATTTTTATTTTAGTATTACTTCCTATTATTTTATCATTTTTTATAATATTATTTATTTTTCTTATTTCAATTCTTATTGAAGAATAAAATTTTAGTGCATTACCTCCTGGTGTAATTTCTGGGTTTCCAAATATTGTTCCTATTTTCATTCTTATTTGATTTATAAATATTAATAATATATTTGATTTATTAATATTTTTAGTTAATTTTCTCATTGCTTGACTCATCATTCTTGCTATTAATCCTATATGTAATTCTCCTATATTTCCTTCTATTTCTGCTTTAGGAGTTAAAGCGGCAACTGAATCTATTATAATTAAATCTATATTATTAGATTTTGCTAACATATTACATATTTCTAATGCTTGTTCTCCACAATCTGGTTGTGAAAATAATAAATTATCTATATCTATTCCTATTTTTTTAGCATAATTTGGATCTAAAGCATGTTCTGCATCTATAAATATACATTTTTTATTTTTTTTTTGTGCTGAAGCTATAATTTCTAAGGTTAAAGTAGTTTTTCCTGATGATTCTGGACCATATATTTCTATTATTCTACCTAAAGGTAATCCTCCTATTCCTAATGCTATATCTAAAGATATAGATCCTGTTGATATTGTTTCTATATTTTGATATATTTTATTATTACCTAATTTCATTACAGAACCTTTACCAAATTGGTCTTCTATTTTTTGCAATGTATTTTCAATATTTTTTTTATTGTTTATTTTCATATATTTTGTTATTTTAATTAGTAATATATTATTTATTATATTTAATATTAGTTATATTTTTTATATAAAATATTTAAATATATTAAAAAAAATTTTGTTTTAAATATAATTATGTATAAAAATACTGAAGAAATACGTAATCTTTTTATAGATTTTTATAGATATAAAAATCATTTTTATATTGAAAGTAGTAGTTTAATACCTGATGATGATTCTTTATTATTTACTAATGCTGGTATGAATCAATTTAAGAATATTTTTTTAGGTATAAAAAAACCTATTTATAAGGAAGTTGTAAGTATACAACGTTGTTTAAGAGTAGGTGGTAAACATAATGATTTAAAAAATATTGGTTATACTTATAGACATAATACTTTTTTTGAAATGATGGGAAGTTTTAGTTTTAATTCTTATTTTAAAAAAACAGCTATTTTATATGCATGGGAATTATTAACTAATAAAAAATGATTTTATTTATCAAAAGATAATTTAATTGTAACTGTACATATTAATGATTTAGAAACTTATAATATTTGATTAAATTTAATTGGTATAAAAAAAAAAAATATTTTTTTAATTGGTACTAAAAATAATGATATAGATATAAAATCAGATAATTTTTGACAAATGTCTGATATTGGACCATGTGGATATAGTACAGAAATTTATTATAATATTAATAATTATAATACTAATAATTTTTTAATATATAAAAATTCTAATGCATATTTAGAAATATTAAATTTAGTTTTTATAGAATACTATATTAATAATTTTAATAAAATAGATATTTTACCTTATAAATCTGTTGATACTGGTATGGGTTTAGAAAGGATTAGTACTATTTTACAAAAAGTTAAATCTAATTTTGATATAGATATTTTATCTTTATTAAAAAATAATATATCTAATTTTTTAAATATTAATATAGATATGAAAAATAATTTTATTTTTAATATTATTTCTGATCATATTAGAGCTATAGTATTTTTATTGATTGATGGTATATTACCTTCTAATGAATTTAGAGGATATGTTTTACGTAAGATTATTAGAAGAACTTTAACTTATATAAACTTATTAAAAATAAATAACTTAATTTTAAGTGATTTAATTTTTTTTTTAAAAGATTATTTTTATAATTATTATAATATAAAAAATATTAAAAATATTAATTTTATATATATAAAAAATGTCATTTTGAAAGAAGAAAAAATTTTTTTTAAAAATTTATTTAATAATCTTAAAGTATTAAATTTTTATTTACATAAATTTAATGATATAAAAAGATTGGATGGTGATATTATTTTTTTGCTTTACGATACTTATGGTTTATCATTAGATATAATAAATGAGGTATCCAATTATAATAATTTTATTTTAGATATTAAAGGTTTTAATAATTTATTAAATTTACAAAAAAAAAAATCTAAAAAATATAATTTATTTAAAAAAAATAAAATTATTTTAAATATAAATAATAAAATATCTAAAACTATTTTTTTAGGATATAATAATTATACTTGTCAAAGTAAAATATTATATATATTTAAAGATAATATTAATTATGATAGTATAAATGATAATATAAATGATTTAATGATTATATTAGATAATACAGTGTTATATCCTAATTGTGGTGGTCAAATAGGAGATAAAGGAATTATATTTAATAATAATAATAAATATATTTTTTTAGTTTATGATACTAAAATTTTTGGTGATTATATAATTCATATTGGTAAATTAAAAGGAAGTACTTTAAGTATTAATGATAAAGTAAAAGTTCAATATGATTATAATCATAGATATTTAATATCTTGTAATCATTCTGCTTGTCATATTTTATTATATACATTAAAAAAAATAATATCTAATAAAATATATAAATGTGGTTCTTTAATTAAAAAGAAATATTTTACTTTAGATTATTTTTATAAAAAAAAAATAAATAATAAATTAATAATTAAAATTAATGAATTTATTAATAAAAAAATAATATGAAAAAAATTATTTTTTATAGAAAAATATATTAAAAAAAATAATATTAATAAAAAATTTATATTTTTAGATAAAAATATAAATATTTTCCGTATTGTAAAATTTGATGGTTTAGATGAAGAATATTGTTGTGGAACTCATGTTAAAAATAGTAATGATATAGGTTTATTTTATATTTATAAAAATTATAATATTTCTTTAAATATTAATCGTATAAAAGTATATACTAATATAAATGCGTTAAGATTTATTAATAATCAGATGATTAATTTAAAAAATATTGCTAATTTATTATCAGTTAATATTAAAAAAGTATATAATAAAATATTTTCTTTTAATAAAAAAAATATAAATATAAAAAAAAATAATATTAAATTAAATTATTTATTTATTAAAAATATTTTAAAATCTTTTTGTGAAAAAGATATAATTTTATATTTAAATTTTAATTTTTTAATTAAATGTGTTTTAAATATTTATATTTTAGATTATAATATGTTATTTATGATTTTAAATAAATTATATATTAGATATAATTTATGTATAATAATTTTAATTTTGGTATTGAATAATATTAAAAAAATTATAATTTATTTAAATAATTTTTTATTACCTAATTTTGATTTTAATTTATTAGATTTTAGTATATTTAAAAATTTAAAATTTGAAATTATAAAAAATAAAAAATTTATTTGTAAAATTTTTAATTTTAATGATGTAGAAAATTATTTTGATAAAAATAAATTTATTGATTTAATTAAATTTAAATTATTTAGTTATAATAAAAAAAATATTAAAAAAAAGGATTTATAATGCTTATTCTTACTCGTAAAATAGGAGAATCATTAATTATAGGTAATGATATATCAATAATAGTTTTAAATATTAAAGGAAATGAAGTTCGTATAGGTATAAATGCTCCTAAAGATATTTCTGTTCATAGAAAAGAAATATATTTAAAAATTAATAATAAGAATAAAAAAATAAAAAAATAAATAAAAAAAATATTATGGTGAAATGGCCGAGAGGTTTAAGGCGCTCCCCTGCTAAGGGAGTATATATATAATATATCGAGGGTTCGAATCCCTCTTTCACCTTTTTTTAATACATCCGTAACTCAGTGGATAGAGTACTCGGCTACGAACCGAGTTGTCAGGGGTTCGAATCCTCTCGGATGTGTTATTTTT
Source organism: Candidatus Stammera capleta (assembly GCA_015134695.1). Classification (GTDB taxonomy): domain Bacteria; phylum Pseudomonadota; class Gammaproteobacteria; order Enterobacterales; family Enterobacteriaceae; genus Stammera; species Stammera capleta_I. The sequence goes on from CP043987.1 coordinate 262,466, forward strand.
TTTATATTAGTTTTAAATATTTAATAAATTTTATTTATTTTTTTAAAGAATTAAAATTTATATACAAATCCTAAAGATAAGATATTATCTTTTTTATATTTATTTAGTTTATTTTTAATTTTTAATTGATCTATTTTATAATTTATAAATCCATATAAATATTTACTGAATTTATATATTGTTCCAATATTAAAATATTTTTCTATATCTTTTTTATTTAAAGAAAATTTATTATTTTTTGATATATTTATAGTATGTACATATCCAATTATTGGACTAAAACCTGATTTAAAATTATATTTTGCTATTATATTAAAATTTCTATTTTTATTAATAAAATTATATTTATTATTAGTAATATTTTTATATAAAGGAATTAAATTATTTCCTTCTGTATATGAAGTTGCTATATAAAAATTATTTATATTATATTTTATAGCTGTTGATCATGATTCATATGAAGGTATATTTTTTATATATTTTATATTTGTAGAATACTTATTAGTTTTTTTAATATCATTAATTTTTTTATTATATGAAGTAAATAAATTTATACCATATTTTGTAAATAATTTATATGATATATTAAATTCTTTTTCATTAGATTTTAATATATTATTTATTGAATTATTAATATTATTTTTATATTTTGTTGTAAATATTATATTTTTTAATATTAAATTATTTTTATCAAATTTAATTTTTTTTTTATATTTTAATATATTTTTATTAATATTATTTAAATCATTATTATTTAATAATTTATTTTTGTTATATTTTAAAATATTTTTTGTAAAATATAAATTTTCGTTATTTCTTCCATAAATAATTGTACCTAATTTTTTATTTTTTATACCTATATATATAATTGGTATATTAAAATTATTATTTTTTTTATTTATTTGATTTTTTGATTTTAAAATTCCTTTTAATTTACTAAATATATTAATATTATTGTATTTTTTTGTTTTAGAATAAATTTTAAATGTAGTATAAATATTATTATTTGATTTTTTTTTATTAAAATTTTGATAAGATTCTATAGAACCATTTATTTTTAATAAAAAATTTTTATTTTTTATTATTTTGAAAGCTTTTGTAGTTTGTAAGCTTAATATTGATATTATTATTAATATCAATATATTATTAATGATTATATTCATAATATACCTTTTATTAATTTAATATATTTTATTATATAAATTTAATTATATATTAATAATATTTATATATATATATATATTTATATATGTATATTATTTTAAAATTTTAAATATTTTGGATATCTTGGAAAAGGTATTATATCTCTAATATTATTCATATTAGTTATATACATAAGTAATCTTTCTATACCTAATCCTAATCCTGAATGAGGTATAGTTCCATATTTTCTTAGATCTCTATATCACCAATATTTTTTTATTTTTAATTTTTTTTGTTTAATATTTTTATCTAATATTTTAATATTTTCTTCTCTTTCTGAACCTCCTATTATTTCTCCTACATTTGGTAATATTATATCCATACATAATGCTGTTTTATTATTTTTATTTTTTTTCATATAAAAAGGTTTAGTTTCTATTGGATAATTAGTAATTATTATAGGTAATTTAAAATATTTTGTAGTTAAATATTTTTCTATTTCATTATTTATATCCATTCCTCAATAAATTTTTTTTTTAAATATATTTTCTTTTTTTTTTATTATTTTAAATATGTCTTTATATTTTATTTTTATAAATTTTTTATTTATTAAATTTAGTATATAGTCTATATTTTTTTTTTTATTATATTTTAATAAAAATTCAATTTCTTCATAATTATTTTTTATAATTTTTTTACTACAATAAGATAAAATATTTTTTGATATATTAATAATTTTATTTAAGTTAGCGAGTGCTATTTCTATTTCTAACATTCAAAATTCTGCTAAATGTTTGTTTGTATTAGAATTTTCTGCTCTAAATATTGGTCCTAAATTATATACTTTAAATAAAGAACATACATATGTTTCTAAATTTAATTGACCAGAAACAGTTAAATAAGTATTTTTATTAAAAAATTTTTTATTTTTAATTTTAAACATTTTACTATGTCCTTCTGTATCTAATGAAGTAATTATAGGTGTAGATATTAAATAAAAATTTTTTTTTTGTAAATAATTATGTAAACTATATATTAAAGTATTTCTTATTTTACTTATTGATTCTATTAAATATGTTCTAGGTCTTAAATGAGAAAATTTTCTTAAATATTCTAATGAATGATATTTTGAACTAATAGGATATTTATTTTGTTTGTTTATTTTTCCTAGTATATTAATTTTTTTTGCATATATTTCTTTTTTTTTATTTTTTTTATTTACTTTAATTTTTCCTTTTATTATGATAGTTCATCCAGTATTTATATTTTTTATTTTTTTATTATTTTTAATATATTTTTTTTTAATTATTACTTGTATAGGTTTTATAGATGTACCATCTTTTATATCTATAAAATATATACCTAATTTAGAATATCTTTTATTTTTTACTCATCCATAAATTTTAATATTATTATTTATTTTTATATTATTTTTTGTTTTGTATATTTTTTTTATAGTTATATATTTCATATTATATTATTTTTCTAATCATAAACATTTTTTGTATTTTTTTTTTATATATTTTAAATATTTTAAATGTTTAATATTTAATTTGTTATTATTATTTTTTATATTGTTTTTATAATTAATTATTTTTATAATTTTATTATTAAAATTATTATTATTTTTATTAAAATTTATTTTTTTTTGTTTTCTAGTCATACATAAGTATGTATGTGCTAATAATTTAGCATCTATTAAAGCTCCATGTTTTTTTCTTTTTGATATATCTATATTATATCTTTGACTTAATGTATTTAAATCGTTTTTTTTACCTGGAAACATTTTTCTAGCTATTTTTAAAGTATCAATAATTTTACATATTTTTTTTATTTTTTTTATTTTATAATTTATTAATTTTAGTTCATATTCTAAAAATCCTATATCAAAATTAGCATTATGTATTATAATTTCTTTTTTTTTAATAAATTTTATTAATTTATTAACTATTTTGGAAAATATAGGTTTTTTTTTTAAAAAATTATTATTTATTCCATGAATATTATATGCTTTTTCATCAATTTTAATTTTTGGATTTATATAAAAATGTATATAGTTATTTGTTATTTTTCTATTATTTATTTCTATAGCTCCTATTTCTATTATTTTATGACCTATATAATATTTATCTATTAAATTTATTCCAGTAGTTTCTATATCTAACACAATTTTTTTATTCATTTTATATATATTTTTTATGATATAATTAATTTTATAGAAATATTTTAATTTAAAATATGTTAAAAATAAATATTTATACTGATGGATCATGTATTAATAACCCTGGTCCTGGAGGATGTGCGTCTATAATCTTATTTTTAAATAAACAATTTATTTTAAATTATGGTTATTATTATACTACTAATAACAGAATGGAACTAATGGCTATAATATTAGCTTTTAATTTTATAAAAAAAAATATTAATGAAAATTATTATATCAATATATTTATTGATAGTAAATATATATATAATGGAGTTATAAATTGAATTTTTTTGTGAAAAAAAAATAATTGAAAAAAATCTAATAATAAGTTTATTAAAAATATTGATTTATGAAATAAGATATATAATTATTTAATATTTTTTAAGTGTAATTTAAAATGAAATTTAATTAAATCACATAGTGGAAATTATTATAATAATAAATGTGATAAAATAGCTTTTTTTTCAGCTAATAATCCTACTTTAAATGATTTTTTTTAAAAAAAAAAATATAATTAATTAATTTTAATGTATATATATATATATTATATATATATATATTTATTATTGTTTATATATATTATGTTTTTTTTTTTAAATATTTATTTTTTTATTATTATATTAATTTTATTTAATAATTTGGAGTTTATATGAGTATTAGAATAGGTATAAATGGTTTTGGAAGAATTGGTAGGTCAGTATTTCGTAGTGCTCAAGGTAAAAAAAATATTAGTATTGTTGCTATAAATGATTTAATAGATATTAATTGTTTAGCTTATAAATTAAAATATGATTCTATTTATGGAAGGTTTTTAGGAAATATTAATATTAAAAAAAATGTTTTAATAGTAAACGATAATAATATAAATGTAACTTCTTTTGAAAAACCTATAGATATTCCATGAAAAAAATTTAATGTTGATATAGTTATTGAATCTACAGGATTATTTTTAACTAAAGATTTATCTTATAATCATATTTTATCTGGAGCTAAATATGTTGTTATTACTAATTTACCTAAAGATAATAATATACCTATATTTATAATAGGTGTTAATCATTATGATTATAATGGTCAAAATATAGTTTCTAATGCTTCGAATACAATTAATTGTTTAACTCCTATTATTAAAGTTATTAATGATAATTTTGGTATATTAGAGGCTTTTATAACAAATATATATGCTAGTTCTTTTTTTTGTGAAAAAAATAATTATATTAATTTTTTAAAAAATTATAATAATAAAAGAAATATATTTAATAATATTATTCCATTATTAAATAATTTTTCCAGTTCTATAGATTATATAATTCCTGAATTAAAAGGAAAGATTAATGGTATTACTTTTAGAGTACCTACTTATAATGTTTCTGTTATTGATTTAGTAATTAAATTAGATACTAATAATATTACTTATAATGATATAAATAATACAATAAAAGAGGCTTCTAATAGTTATTTAAGTGGTGTTTTAGGTTTAACTAATGACGATGTAGTTTCTAGTGATTTTAATGGTAATAAATTAATATCTATTTTTGATAGTAAATCAACTATTATATTAAATAATAATTTTATTAAATTAATTTCTTGATATGATAATGAAACAGGTTATTCTGCAAAAGTATTAGATTTAGCATCATATATATATTATTATAATTAATATTTTTCTATATAATAAAATTTTATAAATAAAATAAAAAAAATAATTTATATTATTTTTTTAAAATTTTATAAATAAAATAAAAAAATAATTTATATTATTTTTAAAATATATTTAATTTTATTTTTTTTTGTTTATTTTTATTATTGTATCATATATTATCAATATACATATGTATATTG